>CAIOJS010000085.1 GCA_903858655.1 uncultured bacterium
CAGTTGAACTTTGATCCTACATTACTGCCTAATGGTGGTGTGATAAATTATCCTGTTGATACTATCATTTGGACGGGTGATTTTTTAAATGTTATAAATGATAGCACTGTTATGGTAACACCTGAAACGGGAGGCAATTTATCATATTCTGTTTCGGTTATTGACACGGCGGGCACTATTTATGATACTTCCTTTTATTTATATGTGGTGGATACACCAAACTTAAATTTAGGACCTGACACTACTTTTTGTTCAAATTATATAAACATGTTGGATGCAGGTTTTGCAGATATTTATCATTGGTCAACCGGAAATCATTCACAATCGCAAGAAGTTACTTCAAGCGGAAACTATTATGTTACTGTTGGAAATCATAATGTAGATTATTCGCTCACTTGTTGGTCAACCGACAGCGTTTATATAACATTAATGTCATGTGATGGCATAGAAGATATTTCTCCACAAGATACATATTGCAAAGTTTACCCTAACCCAGCTTTTGATATTATTTCTATCATAATTCCTGAAAAAGCCGTAATAGAAATATTAAACATGGAAGGGCAAACACTAAAAACCTTATCAACTGAAAATGAACTAACCGATGTTGACATTTCAAATTTGCCTTGTGGGATGTATATGATTGAAATAAAAACGGGAAATGGAGTAATGGTTAGAAAGTTTGTGAAGGAATAAAAAGTCATTTATATTGTTTTTAATGTAGTTTTCCATAAAGAAAAAAAACTTGCTTCATCACGTAGTAAGTCTTTTACATCATCAATTGTCAATTGGGTGCTTTAAACATTTGGTATGACACTCCACCGAAACACTTTGTAAAAAATAACAGCACAGATATTTCATAAATAAATTTTCAAATATTACCAATTATTCCATTAATTTTGGCGTTTAGTATTTTAAAGAAAATATTGCTTCCTCCCCAATAGATATATTGTATCTTTGCACATAAAAATCTTGTTATTACATATTGAAAATTAAGTATATGAGAAAAATTTATCCATCAGTTCTATTACTGTTCTTTTTTCTTTTCTTTTTGGGAAATCTCAGCGCACAAAATCTTGTTCAAAATCCAAGTTTTGAAACGGTGTCACCTGCCAATTTAAAATGCAGTTGGTATCTCACCAATGCTGAATTTTCTGCCGCGGTCAGCAATTGGACTGCACCAACAGCAGGTTCAACGGATTTGTTCCATAGTTCGCTGGCTACAACATGCTTTTGCAGCCCATTTTCAACCGATCCTAGTTCGCCGGGCACACAAGCACCTCGCACAGGAAGTTCGATGAGCGCTATGTTTGTGTATGGCAATGGGGGATGCTCGCCCTATCGGGAATATCTACAGGGGAGCTTATCATCACCTTTAGTAGTTGGGCAACAATATTGCATAGAGTTTTATGTTTCCTTGGCAGATTATAGTACTTACGCCTGCAACAATATTGGAATATATTTCACCAACGCTGCTTTCTATTCGGGGACCATGTGTGTTTATGCTGCCACACCACAAGTAAATTACACAGGTATCATCACCAACAAAACAGCATGGACTTTGATATCGCTCACCTATACAGCCACCGCACCTTACACCTTTTTCACTATAGGCAACTTTTATAGTGATGCCGCCACCACCACCACCAATGTAGGAGGTTCTATTGCTCAAACACGTTATTTTATTGATGATGTTGACATTCATCTTTGCTCGACACTTCCTGTTATTACCGTGAATAGTCCAACGATTTGTCCTCCACAATCTGCTGTTTTGACTGCCTCTTCTTCTGTCACAGGAACCACCTTTGCATGGAGCACAGGAGGAACAGGAGCAAGTATCACCGTAAATCCTCTAACAACGACAACTTATACTGTTACCGGCACAACGCCTACCGGTTCTTCAGCTTCTGCTTTAGCTACCGTAACCGTCAGCACCAACATTCTTCCAACTTTTACGGCTCTAGGTCCCTATTGCGCCGGAGCAACTCCTGCAGCTTTGCCTACCACATCGCTCAATGGTCTCACGGGTACTTGGAATCCAACAACAATTTCTACAGCAACTACAGGAACCACCACCTATACCTTTACACCCAATGCAGGTCAATGCGGCATCAACAACACGATGAATGTTGTCGTAAATCCTAACATTACTCCAACTTTCAACGCTATTCCGGCTCTCTGCACCGGAGCAACCCCGCCATTGCTGCCAACAAGTTCAACAAATGTGCCTCCCATAACGGGCACATGGAGTCCGGCAACAATTAGTAATATAACAAGCGGAACTTACACCTTCACGCCAAGTGCAGGGCAATGTGCCACAACGCAAACCTTAAATGTTACCGTGAACACCCAAACGGTACCGAACTTTGCGGCGATTCCTGCCATTTGTGCAGGTTCAGTTGCTTCTATTTTAGGAACTACCTCACCCAACGGTGTTGTTGGAACATGGAGTCCTGCCATCATCAGTAACACAACAAGTGGAACTTATGTCTTCACGCCAAATGCGGGACAA
The DNA here is from genome assembly GCA_903858655.1 of uncultured bacterium. Lineage (GTDB taxonomy): Bacteria > Bacteroidota > Bacteroidia > Bacteroidales > CAIWKO01 > CAIWKO01. The sequence goes on from CAIOJS010000085.1 coordinate 2,510, forward strand.
TGTGCCACCACACAAACGCTAACTGTCACCGTAAACCCGATAATAGTACCCAACTTTGCAGCAATTCCTGCATTTTGTGCAAATTCGACGGCTCCATCCTTAAGCACCTTATCGCCAAATGGCGTATTGGGAACTTGGAATCCTGCCATGATAGACAATACTACAAGTGGAACCTATGTATTCACTCCAAATGCAGGACAATGTGCAAATCCACAAACATTAAACGTGACCGTCACACCTCAAACTGTTCCAAACTTCGCTGCCATACCAACATTTTGCATTGGTGCTGTGGCTCCAATTTTAGGGACAACATCCCCGAACGGAGTCATAGGCACATGGAATCCTGCCACAATTGACAATACAGCAAACGGCACCTATATTTTCACACCAAATGCAGGACTATGTGCTACGACACAAACCTTAACTGTATCTGTTCTGCCTCCAACTGTTCCTACTTTTGCTGCCTTACCTCCATTTTGTGCGGGAACCCCTGCCCCTATTTTAGGAACAGCATCCTTAAATGGAATTATTGGTTTATGGAACCCCACAACGGTGGACAACACCACGAGCGGAACTTATACCTTCACACCCAATGCAGGACAATGTGCAAGCACCACAACACTTACCTCCACAGTGAATCCGATACCTATTGTTGCTGCTATTGCTTTGCCATCATCCATTTGCATAGGAGCCACCTCGGCATTGACAGCAACAGGCGCAAGCAGCTATATGTGGACACCTATTATTTTGCCGGGAGCAACGGTGAATGTATCTCCAACAACAACCACACTCTATACCGTTACTGGCACGTCAACGGCAGGATGTTCAAACTCTGCTTTTGTGAGTGTCACCATTTCGAATGAAGTGATATTGAGCTTTGCAGTCACTCCACACCAAGGCTGTGAGCCGCTGACAGTGGCATTCAATTATGTTTATGACGGTTTGATAGACACCAACACCTTGCATTGGGATTTTGGCGATTTATCCATCACGGACGATACTTCTAATGTGCTTTCTCCAACATATATCTACACGCATCATGGCGCATTCAGGGTAACATTGACGGCTCTTTCCACAGCAGGATGCAATGCAATCGGATATGATTCAGTTTATGTGATTCAACAGCCCGTTGCAAACTTTAGTGCTGACCCTGCGGTTACGGATACCTATTTCTCGAACATTCATTTCTATGATGAATCGCTGCATGCTTATGATTGGCTATGGTCCTTTGGCGATGCAGGCAGCAATTGGTCTATTGAGCAATTTCCGGATCACTTCTATAGTGCACCGGGTATTTATCCCGTAATGTTGGTCGTGCACAATCAAGAATGTGATGACACCATCACCAAACTCGTGTATGTCATGGAAGGCTTTGCTTACTTCATTCCCAATTCATTTACGCCCGATGGCAATGCATTGAATGATGTGTTCAACGGAAAAGGCGTCGGTTTTAGAAATGATGGTTTCGAATTGTCCATTTATGATCGTTGGGGCGAGAAGGTTTTCTATACCGAGGATCCGAATAAGGGATGGGATGGAAAGATAGGCGGCAAGGTTTGTATGGGAGGCGTCTATGCTTACAAAATTCGAGTAACAGAACTAAACAACATTGAACATAAATATGTAGGGACTGTTGTTTTGGTTCGTTAGAATCAAAGAAATAAATATCTGTATAATAAAAAAGGGCTGATAGTTTCAGCCCTTTTTTATGATTTGTTTGAACGATTAAATTATTCCTTGATCCATCATGGCTTGAGCAACTTTGAGGAAACCGGCAACGTTTGCGCCTTTAACATAGTTTACAAAACCTGTGCTGTCTTTACCTTGTTTCACACATGCTTCATGAATGTTTTTCATGATTTCGTGTAATCTGCGATCTACTTCATCTCTGCCCCAAGCTAATTTCATGGAGTTTTGGCTCATTTCTAAACCCGATGTAGCCACACCGCCTGCATTGGATGCTTTACCGGGAGCAAATAAGATTTTATGTTCCAAGAATAATTCAACTGCTTCAGGAGTACAAGGCATATTAGCACCTTCAGCTACTGCCATACATCCATTGTTGATTAGATTTAAAGCATCTTCTTTGTTCAATTCATTCTGAGTGGCACATGGTAATGCAATATCACATTTCACTTCCCAAGGACGTGTTCCTTGAACGAATTTTGAATTAGGGAATTCATAAGAATATGGCTTCACGATATCTTGATTTGATGCACGAAGTTCGAGCATGTATTCAATCTTTTCGCCTGATATTCCATCAGCATCATAGATATAGCCATCAGGTCCGGAAATGGTAACTACTTTGCCACCCAATTCTGTAACTTTCAAAGCTGCACCCCAAGCAACATTACCAAATCCCGAAATAGCAACGGTTTTCCCCTTGAAATCAGTTCCTTTGGTTTTCAACATTTCTTGAGCAAAATAAACACATCCAAAGCCTGTAGCTTCCGGACGAACCAAACTTCCACCCCAATTCAAGCCTTTGCCCGTTAATACGCCGACATGAGTGTGTGTAAGTTTTTTGTACATACCAAACATGAATCCGATTTCTTTTCCGCCAACACCAATATCACCTGCGGGTAC
>CAIOJS010000086.1 GCA_903858655.1 uncultured bacterium
AAAAATTAAAACGCAATATGGAGGTTCATGATAGTATTGTTAGTAATATTACACGCTATAATAGAAACAAAAACTATACGTTCATTTTCGAAAAATCTTATGGAGGAGGTTTGCTTTTTGCAAACACAGGGCTCGAAATTACAACAGAAATATTGAAAAGCCTGAACGAAGAATATGCCGAATTACAAAAGAAAACCAAATCTGAGAAATAAGTTCTTTTATGAAACATCGTTTTTGCTATCTAAGCCTTTTTATCTTGTTTCTTGCAGCCTGTAAGCCCAGCGTTGTTAAAGAGGTGGTCCAATCATATCCTGACGGAAGTCCCAAAATTGTTCGTTTCTTTAAGGAAGATGATGGAAATAAAATCTTAGTGAAAGAAATTTTATATCATCCCAATCACCAAAAATATATGGAAGGTGAATATAAAAACAATAAACGCGACGGACTTTGGACTTCATGGTATCAAAATGGTAACAAATGGAGCGAAGGAAGGTTTAAGGATGGACTTGATGATGGCTACCGCTATATCTTTCATGAAAACGGGAAGAAAGAGATTGAGGGAACTTATAAAGACGGCAAAAAAGTCGGAGTCTGGAAGTTTTATGATGATAAGGGCAATTTCATTAAAGAAGAAAACTTTTCTCAATAAAAACGAATACGTTCCCTAGAATTTATACCCAAAACCTACCTCAACCATATCGGCGGTTGTCAGATGCGTTTTCAATCCCAACTGCACAACGTAATGCTTTTTAAAGGTATAGTTCAGCGCAACTCTATCAAAAACATAGCCATCGCTTTTGTCTTTTGCAATCAAATAGCCCCCAATTTGAGCCACGAAAGATAGATGCGAAAAATTCATTTCATACACAAAACTCACGCCCGCCTTAATCGTTTCAAACTTATTACCTATTATTATATCATTTCTACGCATGACTTCCGCAATAGCGTTATCATAAAAAACATCCACGGCAGCGCCAATCTTTCTTTTTAATCCAAGAGGTTTCATGAAATATCCTGTCAAGATATATGCCGTATATTTCTTCCCGTTTGCCGGATACAATTCGCTGACGCCAAAATGTCCCATTACGGTATATTGCCATCTTTTATTATAAGCAGGAATTTCGTTCATAATTATTTCAACAGGCTCTTTGTGCAACTTATAAGATAATCCAACATTTACTGTTGGAATATTGATACCTAGATTTGGTGTTTTGAATGCTCCATTCGAGAGGTGGGACATCTCTATGCCCGCCATTAGCATCAATCGCTTGGAAAAGGACCAGCGCATTTCATACATAATCTGTAAAAACGCATTGACATGCGAGCCTATAGCGATGTTTTTATAATTCGTGGCAGCATCAAATCTTTTGGTGAGATAACCCAATCCACAAGCAAATCGAAAGTACAGATTTATTTTGCGTCCATGAGTCAGATTAAAATTCAAATACGGATAAACTGCTACCACATTGCCCAACATCTTCGACCCACCTAATGGTGAATAAAAAACTCCTATTCCTTTTTGAGGAAATCTATACAGATATTCCCACAACTGTTTTCCATTGGTTTGTGAGGCAATACATACTTCAAACCCGGGAAAATGACTATTAGTAAGATGCTGCATAGATTTGTGATGCGCCACCACGAAACCATAATAGCCGTGTACATCAATTATCGGGTTAATTGACGGCGTTGCCACTTCCTGCGAAAACAGCAAATCGGACAACAAACAGGTTAGTATTATTAATAATATTTTCTTCAAGGCATCTAAAACTTGATTTTTGCAAATATAGAAAAGAGAATTGATTACTTTTGCAAAAAAAGTAAAAATGAGAAAAGAATTAGTTGCTTTTGAACGATTATTAGATATTATGGACGAGCTGCGTGCAAAATGTCCCTGGGATAAATCGCAAACCATTGAGTCCCTACGCTACCTCACGATTGAAGAGACCTATGAATTATCAGATGCTATTATTGAGAATGACACTCCGGGCGTATGCAAAGAATTGGGCGATTTGATGCTGCATTTGGTTTTTTATTCAAAGATAGCTTCCGAAACCAATGATTTCACTATCACCGATGTGCTCAATGGCATTTGCGAAAAACTCATCGAGCGTCATCCGCATATCTATGGCGATGTGAAAGTGAATAATGCCAAAGATGTGAAAAGTAATTGGGAAAAAATCAAACTCAAAACTGGTTCATCCTCTGTGTTGGGTGGTGTTCCTGCTTCCTTGCCCGCCATGGTCAAAGCTTATAGAATTCAAGAAAAGGTGAGCGGCGTTGGTTTTGATTGGGAAAAAACCCAGGATGTGATTGACAAAGTGACCGAAGAATTGCACGAACTGAAAGCCGAAATCAATCAGAACGAAGACAAAAACAAAATTGAAGCCGAGTTTGGCGACTTGATTTTTGCTTTAATCAATTATGCCCGTTTCATCAATGTGAATCCCGAAGACGCCCTCGAAAAAACCAATAAGAAATTCATCAAACGATTTGCCTATATCGAACAACAAGCCAAAAACTCCGACCGAAAGATACAAGATTTGACGCTGGCGCAGATGGATGTTTTTTGGAATGAGGCAAAGGGTTTGGAGTAAAATTAGGCTTTTAGGCTTTAGACTATTAGACTTTTAGGATTTAGGTTTTTAGGCTTAAGATTTTCAGGGTTTAGGAAAAAACCACATAGGAAAAGAAACCATAAAGACACTTAGTGAACAAATCGAGCTTAAGCTCGAATGAATCGAGCATGAGTTGGAATGATTCGAGCATGAGCTAGAATGGAATCGAGCACGTGCTGGAATGATTCGGGCACGTGCTGGAATGATTCGAACATGAGCAGGAATGAATCGAGCATGAGCTGGAATGAATCGAGCATGAGCTGGAATACAATCGAGCATGAGCTGGAATGAATCGAGCATGAGCCCGAATGATTCGAGCATGAGCCAGAATGGAACAAATTTGAGGTTTGAAGGTTGGCGTTAATACCAAAAGGGTCTAATATAAAGGGTGATAGAGAAGGATTGTTGCGATTCCAGAGGATAGCCAGTTGGCACGCGCGCCAGGGATTGGAGAGGAAAGCCCGCAAGTCAGCGCCGCCATTGCGGCGCTGACTGAGGACTTGGAACGTAAAGCCCGACCCCCAGTTTTTCACTGGGGGAGGCGCCCAAAGAAGAATTGAGAATGAAAAATACTGAATTCTCAATTCTGAATTCTAAAATTCCTCTTAATGTTTGCTCAAGTAATCAGCAACTCCGTCAGAAGTAGCTTTCATACCGTCTTTGCCTTTTTGCCAATTGGCAGGACACACTTCACCGTTTTCTTCAAAAAACTGTAAAGCATCCACCATGCGCAATGCTTCGTCCACATTTCTTCCCAAAGGCAAATCATTCACCAACTGATGACGAACCACACCGGTTTTATCTATCAAAAATAATCCACGATACGCCACTGGAGCACCAATAAATTCAGCTTCACCTTCATCGTCATAATCATAATCGCCGGCTAAAACACCGTAATTGTCAGCAATAGTTTTCGACAAATCGGCTACCAATGGGAATGTAACACCTTTGATGCCACCTTTGTTTTTTTCTGTTTGCAACCATGCCCAATGCGAAAATTTCGAATCTATAGAACATCCAACCACGGCTGTATTCCTTTTTTCGAATTCGCCCAGTTTATCTTGAAATGCAAGAATTTCGGTAGGACAAACAAAGGTAAAATCTAAAGGATAAAAGAAAAACACAACATGTTTCTTTCCAATAAACTGTGTCAATGAAAAATCATCAACGAATTCTGAGCCGTTTACAACGGCATCTGTTTTAAAAGCCGGAGCTTTTTTGCCAACTAATGTACACATAATTTTTTTATTTTTTTGATTAGTAATTTAAATAGGTACTCGAATGCAAAATTACTACTTTTTTCTTTAATGCAATACAATTGATAATAATATTGTTGCTCCGAAGCCTAAAACAATCACAAAAAACTTTTTAAAATTAAACCTATGATTTTCGTCGGTCTCAAAAAGAATCGTAGTGGAAATATGCAGAAAAATACCTACCACCATGGCTAAAACATAATCAAAGAAATGTGCATATTGCGAAATAAGCCCGGCTCCAACATAATAGCTTGTTACGGTTCCGAGTGGAGACGAAAGTGCAAATATTATCAATAAAATAATTGATTTGGATTTCGACAAACCTGTATGCAGAAACAAACTTACAAGAACAATAGAAATGGGAATGTTATGAATCACAATTCCTGTCAATAATGTGTTTTTAATTAATCCATTCTGAAAATTACTGGATAAAGGCATTCCTTCTAAAAATGAGTGTATGCATATACCAATCATGATGCCTAAAAAACTAATATGCTCGTTCTTTTCCCGGCAAGGTTGATTAAGTCTTTCATGATGGCTGTGGTGACCATGTTCTACACCTTTTGTCAGAAAATCGAGTAGAAGTTGAACGAAAAAACCCAACATAACAAATAATCCAATCATAGTAGATTCTGTTGAGTATATTTCAGGGATGATTTCTACAAAGGTCAATGACAGCAGAAATGCCCCTCCGAAAGCAAGTATCAATTTAAGAGTTTTTTCTCCTGTTGTAAAAAGAAACACAGAAAGCCCGCCTAAAAGAACAGGAAAAAACAATGCTGAAAATACAATTATATTCATCTAAAATTAATATAGAAACGCAAAAATAATAATTAACTCTTATGAATTGCTTTTTATTTTATGCCCCCAAAGCGCATAATACAGTATCACCAAATAACAAGGGATCGCAATCCAATATGCCTGTTGGGTACTTTGCAATAAGTGTGTTAACCATCCATATACTAAAGGGAGCGTTGCACCCCCTGCTATCGCCATTATAAGCAATGCAGAACCCAATTTGGTGTATTTTCCAACGCCATTCAAAGCAAGGGGCCATATTGCGGGCCACACCAATGAATTGGCAATGCCCAAAAGCGCAATAAACAAAACCGTGTAAGGTATCAACAATCTTACAGGTTCGAAAGTTGCTAAATCTATAAACGAAATTTCAAAACGAAGTGCTGATGGTACTGCCACTGCAGCCAAGGTGAAGATTATTCCAAGAATTGCACACAAAGCTAAAGCGGTTTTTTGGGAAATTACTTTTGGAATTAATGCCACGCCGAAAAAATAGCCGATAACCATAAAAATCAGCACCAAAGAAGTAAAATATTTTGCTGAGCCCATCGCTATTCCTAACGAATCCCCGTACCGAATAATCGTATCTCCAGCAATGACCTCCACACCAACATAGAAAAACAAAGCTACAACGCCTAACAGCAAATGTGGATATTGAAATATACTTTTATGTGTCTGCGGGGAAGCATCATTAACTTCATCTTTCTCCGGATTAATTTCAGGCAACTGGGCAAAACGTATCATTATGGCTAAGGCAGCCAAAAAAACTGTCATCAGCAAATAGGGCATTATCATGCGATGCGCCAATTCATTCAATAATGTAGCCCTTTGTGTTAAATCCGTCAAAGATGCCAGTTGAGTTTTTATCGCTTCAGCATCTTTCAACAATATAGAAGCCAATAAAACCGGAGCCAACACGCCTGCAACTTTATTGCAAATCCCCATAATACTTATTCGTTTGGCAGCACTTTCAATGGGTCCAAGGATGGTTACATAAGGATTCACTGCCGTTTGCAACAATGCCAAACCGGTTCCCAATACAAACAAACCTGTTAAAAACAAGAAATAGGAACGTGCCAAAGCCGCAGGAATAAATAATATTGCTCCCAAAGCCATCACTGCCAAGCCTACCGTCATTCCATTGCGAAAGCCGATACGTTCCAATATTTTGGAAGAAGGAATTGCCATCACAAAATATGAAATATAAAAGGCAAAAGTAACCAGATAAGCCATCACATCCGTGAGTTCGCAGGCTGTCTTTAGAAAAGGGATTAAGGCTCCATTAAGCCAGGTTACAAATCCAAAAAGGAAAAATAACAATCCGATTAATGAAATAGAAAATAGATAATCTTTACGCTTTTGCGCACTCGAATTTTGAATCATTTTTTTAGAATTAGGGATAAGTCAATATTAACTGTAAACGTTTGAGTTTACAAAAATATATAAAATGATTCAACTATGCCATAAATTATTGAAACAAACGAAAAAATTTCGTTTGTTTCAATAAGGAATTCTAACTGGATTAGAAAACTATTCTGTTACTGTATCTTCAGGAAGAGGCTCGTTTTTAACTTCTAACTTGAAGCCTGTTCCATGTACATTCGTGATACAAATGTTATCATCATCTCTAAGATATTTTCTCAGACGAGTGATAAAAACATCCATACTTCTTCCGGTAAAATAATCGCTATCACCCCAAATAGATTTCAAAGCAATCTCACGATGTACTAATCTGTTTTTATTTACAACCAAAAGTTTCAATAAATCAGCTTCTTTACGTGTCAAATATTGATCGCCTTTCGGAGTCTTCAAAATCATATTGGTGTAATCAAATGTGAAGGTGCTCAACACAAACTTCTCTAAATTATCCATTAGTGGAAAATAAGATTTCTTTTTAACACGACGTAGGATGGCTTCAATACGTAAACTCAATTCTTCCGTGCTAAAAGGTTTTGTGATGTAATCATCACAACCAATTTGAAAACCTTTAATTCTGTCTTCTTTTTGATTCTTTGCAGTAAGAAATACTATCGGAATGTCTTTGTTAGTTCTTCTGATTTCTTTTGCAATTGTGAATCCATCTTTTTTAGGAAGCATAATGTCGAGAATTATTAAATCGAAATATTGCGATTTAAATAAGTCATACGCTTCCTCGCCGTTATCGGCAAAGATTGTGTCATACATTAAAATTTCTAAGTAATCTTTTAAGACAAGACTTAGATTTGGATCGTCCTCTACGAGTAAAATCCTTGCTTTGCTACTACTTGGTGTCATGCTCATATTCATTAGTTTTAGTATAATTAAAAGGAAAATATAATTCAAATACAGAACCTTTGTGGAGTTCACTTTTTATAAGGGTAATTGTTCCATTATGCGCATCCATAACTGATTTCACATAATATAATCCCAACCCAAATCCTTTCACATCATGTATATCTCCTGTGTGAACTCTAAAGAATTTTTTAAAAATATTTTTGTGATCCGATAAATCAATGCCCCTGCCATTGTCTTCAATCAAAATAGCAATCCCATCCAGTTTATTGCATGTTGAAACTTTTATTTTAGGCTCGTTTTGAGAATATTTTATGGCATTGTCTAACATATTCGTTATTACGTTGATGAAATGTAATTCATCAACATTAACCAAAGACTGGTCGGCATCAAGTTCGGTAACGATTTGTCCATGCTTTTCTTTAAGCATCAAATTAAAAATATCAACAGAATTTTCTATGATTTTGTGTGCTTCAGTTGGCACCGGATTAATTACAAGTTCGCGCTTGTCAAGAAGCGTGATTTGCAACACCTGTTCCACTTGATTTCTTAAACGTAAATTTTCATCATAAATGATATTTGCGTACTTGCGTATTTTCTCGGCATGTTCAGAAATATCACGATTCATCAGCATTTCAGAAGCAACCGAAATAGTAGATATCGGAGTTTTAAACTCATGAGTCATATTATTGATAAAATCGTTTTTCATTTCCGAAATCTTCTTTTGACGAATTACAGCAAAAATAATATACAAAAATGACGTAATCACAATGAAAAGAAAACACCCCGAAAGAACCAGCAACCACAAAAACATGCGGCGGATAATTAAATGCTTTTCATTCGGAAAATAAACAGTCAAATAAGAATTTCCGCGGTAGATTTTACTTAGATTAACCCTATGTTTCGATTCGCAAATAGACTTATAATTTTCAGGTTGAGAGTTTCCAAAAAGAATTTTATTGGAAGTAGTATCAATAATGGCAAACACATAATCTTTTTGAGCTTTAAAACAGCCAAATTCATCAGTAAGGAGGGTATCAATTCCTAAAGTAATATCTTTTAATACTAACTTTTGGGACGCAATAGTGTCGGGTTGCTTCGCCATCGAATCGCTGGAATTTTGTGCTGCTTTCTTTTCTTTTTCATAGAAATCAACATGATCCACCACATTTGACAAACCCTCTGTTACCATATTGTCAAATTGCTCCGCACGAAGTCGAATGGCTCTGTTTATCCATACGAATTGCGAAACCACTATCCCGATAACCGAAATTGTGGTGATGAGCGCAATCAAATATAGAAAATTCTTTTTCATGATACAAATGTAATTATATTTAAGCAAAAAAGTTAAATGTTAAAAACTTTAACCTGTATTTAACACACTGGTTTTTTCAAAGACATCTTAGAATCCTTATGGCACTAAGGATTAAAGGTTTTTTTATTGTTTTGTGATTTTGTGATTTTTTCATGAGGAATTTTATTACAGAATTTACTCCGGAAATAATTTCAAAGAGCCTGAATTATTATTATGAAGCTCATTTAATGATGGTGTATTTTATTTATTCAAAAAAAACTACTGGCAATTACAACTCTTCGAAAAGATAATATCAGTGTTGGGTAACATTTCCAACATGCGCTTTTGTCTTTCGAAATTTATGGCAATTACACGCATATCCACCACTTTCAAAGTGTCTTTGAGTTTTGTGATTTCATCGGGAAATACCCGAATCATATTCCCCCACAAATCCATGTAATTCAGTTTTACAAGATTTCCAATTTCGGGTGGCAACACCTCTATATCATTTAGATTCAAAATTAAGGATTTCAGAGCAACCAAATTGCCAATGGAAGAGGAAAGCATTTTTAATTTATTTACGGAAGCGTCAAAACTGCTCAATTTTACTAGCAGACCAATCTGCGGCGGCAAATTATAAATCTTATTCTTTGAAATATTCAAGATGCTCAGGTTCACTAAATCGCCAATGCCCGGAGGAATTTCTGTGAGTTTGTTGCGCGATAGATTTAAAATCTTTAGATGAACCAATTTACCAATACTATCCGGAATTTCTCTTAAGCTGTTTCCCGAAAGATTCAATTCCTGCAGATTCGTAAACATCAAGATTTCTGATGGAAAAGATCTCAGATGTTGCCTTCTCAAATTGAGTCTATAGACCTGCGTTGGGTTTTTTATCGCCATTTCGAGAGACGTATAAATCGTTTCGTTTGCCAAATGAATCGAATCCGAGTTTTGTGCTAAAGCAACGTTGGTATTGAAAAACAATATCCAGCAAACGATGAAACCTATATATATATGTATAGGTTTATTCATAAAGTTTTTTTAGTATCATTTCTTTATCGCGATCTAATTGATGAATTAGTTCAGGCACACTATCAAATTTCACTTCGCTGCGAATATAATTTTCAAAAATCACTTTTATATTTTGCCCATAAATATCTCGATCGAAATCAAAGATATTCACTTCCACACTCAAGGTTGGATTTGCAAATGTTGGATTATAACCAATATTACACATACCTTTATATATAACGCCATCCACCTCAACTTTCACACCATAAACACCATTGCCCGGAATAAGCTTCAAGCTATCAGCAGTTTTAATATTAGCTGTTGGGAAGCCGATTGTTCTGCCAATTCTGCGTCCTTCCACCACTTCGCCCGTCATAGAATAATGATAACTGAGCATGGCATTCGCTTCTTCAATAGCATGATTCTCGATGAGATGTCTGATTTTGGTGGAACTTGCAACAATATTGTTTTCCGATTGCCCTGCAATTTCTTCTACTTGATAGCCATACATCTTCCCCATTTCCAACAAGGTTTCATGATTCCCCGAACGCTTGTTGCCAAAATGATGATTAAAACCCATTACAACATATTTGCAATGAAGGGTTTTAGCCAAAAAATCTTTTACATAAACTTCATAGGGTGTAGCCGCAAACTCTTTGGTAAAATTCACCACAAAAACATTGTCGATGCCCAACTGTTCGAAAATCAAAAGTTTTTCGTCTAATGTTGTCAATAGTTTTAGTTTATAATCATCCATAGCAAGCGCAATTCTTGGATGCGGTTCAAATGTAATCACCACCGATTGCAAGCCCTGTTCTTTTGCAATAGTCGTCATGCGATTTAAAATGGAACGATGCCCTTTATGTATGCCATCAAAAGTACCTGTCGAGACCACAGAACTAAATTTCTTAGGTATCTCTTTTGTGTTTCTAAAAATCTTCAAAATTTCCCTGAATTAAAATATTTCTGCAAAATTAAAAGATATTTTTGACGAAAAGGCTTTTTTTATTTTTAAAAATAGTATTTTTGTAGATTATTTTTTTTAGCATAGTTTTCAAGCTATCAAAAATAGGTAACATTTCTAATTAAACTAGTAAAAGTAATGGCTGTAAAAAGTAATGGAAAAGTTCATCAAATCATTGGTGCTGTTGTTGATGTAATTTTTGAAAAGGAAGAAGATCTTCCTAAAATTTATGATGCACTCGAGGTAAAAAAGGGAAATAACGAGACCCTCGTATTGGAATGTCAACAAGATATTGGCGAAAATACTGTTCGTTGTATCGCTATGGACTCCACCGATGGTTTACGTCGTGGAATTGATGTTATCAACACAGGTCAGCAAATTTCAATGCCGGTGGGTGACCATATCAGAGGTCGCTTATTCAATGTTATTGGTGATGCTATTGATGGAATCGGTCCCGTAAGTAAAGAAAGAACATATAATATTCACCGCGAACCTCCCAAATTTGAGAACCTCGCTACTTCAAAAGAAGTTCTTTACACAGGTATCAAAGTTATTGACTTAATTATTCCGTATGCAAAAGGCGGTAAGATTGGTTTATTTGGCGGTGCCGGAGTAGGCAAGACTGTTATCATCATGGAATTGATCAACAATATCGCCAAGAAATATGCAGGGATGTCTGTTTTCAGCGGTGTTGGAGAGCGTACTCGTGAAGGAAACGATTTGTTGCGCGAAATGATTGAGTCAGGTTTGATTAAATACGGTGACAAATTTGTGGAAGATATGGAAAAAGGCGGATGGGATCTTTCTTTAGTGAACACTGAAGACTTATTAGACTCTCAAACCACCCTCGTGTTCGGACAAATGAACGAACCTCCCGGAGCTCGTGCACGTGTTGCTCTTTCAGGATTGACATTGGCGGAATATTTCCGTGATGGCGATGAAAAAACAGGTGGTCGCGATATCTTATTATTTATTGATAATATTTTCCGTTTCACGCAAGCGGGTTCTGAAGTTTCGGCTTTGCTCGGACGTATGCCTTCTGCCGTAGGGTATCAACCTACGTTGGCAACAGAAATGGGTATCTTGCAAGAACGTATCACTTCTACAAAACGCGGTTCTATCACTTCAGTTCAGGCTATTTATGTGCCTGCTGATGACTTGACCGACCCTGCTCCTGCAACAACTTTCTCCCACTTGGATGCCACGACGGTATTGAGTAGAAAAATTGCTGAAATTGGTATCTATCCCGCTGTGGATCCATTGGATTCAACTTCACGTATCTTAAGCCCCGATGTAGTGGGCGAAGAACATTATGAAGTGGCACAACGCGTGAAATTCATTCTGCAACGCTATAACGAATTGCAAGATATCATCGCTATTTTGGGTATGGACGAACTTTCTGATGATGACAAATTGACCGTTCAACGCGCTCGTCGTGTGCAACGCTTCTTGTCGCAACCTTTCTTTGTGGCTACACAATTCACCGGTTTGGAAGGTAAATTCGTTAACATCGAAGACACCATCAAAGGATTTAAAATGATTTTGGATGGTGAAGTGGATGAGTATCCCGAAGCAGCATTCCACAATGTCGGTACCATTGAAGAAGCTATCGAAAAAGGAAAGAAACTCATCAGTCAAGCATAATTCACATAAACAATTATCATTATGTTTATAGAAATAATTTCACCTGAAACCACAATCTTTTCCGGAGAAGTTCGCCGCGCGAAATTCCCCGGGAAGGACGGTTCCTTCGAAGTGCTCAACAACCATGCGCCTATTGTTGCTGTTCTGAAAAAAGGCAAAATCCGTTTGATTGATCAGCAAAATCAAACCACTTTTTATGAGGTGAACGGTGGCGTGGTGGAGATGCAAAAGAACAAAATCATTGTATTAGCCGAATAGTTTTTCAATAATAATTTTATGGGTGAACGTATTTTAAGCAAAATAGGTCCTGGTGTGGTTACCGGCGATGACCTTCAATATATATTTAATAATGCCAAACAAAACCAATTTGCCATTCCTGCCGTCAATGTGGTAGGCACCAACTCCGTGAATGGCGTTATGGAAGCCGGCAAATTAGTAAATTCTCCCGTTATCATACAGTTTTCTAACGGCGGGGGATTGTTTTTTGGTGGTAAAGCTCTCGACAATGCAGGCGAAAAAGCTGCCATTGCCGGTAGCATCTCCGGTGCCATGCACATTCATCAAATGGCTGAATACTATGGTATCCCCGTTATCATACATACCGACCATGCCGCACGCAAATTGTTACCATGGATAGATGGTTTGTTGGATGCCGGCGAAAAGTTTTATCAGCAACACGGCAAGCCTTTGTTTAGTTCGCACATGCTCGATTTGTCGGAAGAATCGTTGGAGCAAAACGTGGAGACCTGCAAACGCTATTTGGAGCGCATGAGCAAAATTGACATGACATTGGAAATTGAACTCGGCATAACCGGGGGCGAAGAAGATGGCGTGGACCATAGCGACATACACAGTTCGCGGCTTTACACGCAACCCGAAGATGTGGCGTATGCTTATCAACAGTTGAGCGACATCAGTCCACGTTTCACCATTGCGGCTTCTTTTGGCAATGTACACGGGGTGTATAAACCCGGCAACGTGAAACTCGAGCCTATCATTTTAAAAAACTCGCAACAGTATATTCAAGAGAAATTCAATACTACGACAAACCCTGTAAGCTTTGTGTTTCATGGCGGCAGCGGCTCCGAACCCGAAAAGATTAAAGAAGCAATTTCCTACGGCGTGGTGAAAATGAACATAGACACCGACACCCAATGGGCATATTGGGAGGGCGTGTTGAAGTTTTATAAGAAAAACGAAGCTTATCTGCAAGGGCAGTTGGGCAATCCCGATGGCGAAGAAAAACCCAACAAAAAATACTACGACCCACGTGCTTGGCTGCGCGATGGTGAGAAAACTTTGGTGGAAAGATTAAAGATAGCCTTTCAGGATTTGAATGCTATTGGGAGGAATTAAAGAAGTACTTGGAGTGCCTAAAGTATTTAAAGTGCCTATAGTATTTAGTTGAAAGTTATTAAGTAAAAAGGCTTGCCATCTGCAAGCCTTTTTTTTATGTTATAATATATTTAGTTGGGAGGGGTTACAAGCCGTAGTACGACTTTCTGGCTAATTCAAGATTGAAACTGTTTTCATCATAGAAAATTTTTCATTTTTTTACACTTCAAAGCAACTTTGAGCAAAAAACAGTTCTATTTTCAAGGATTATTGC
>CAIOJS010000087.1 GCA_903858655.1 uncultured bacterium
CAAGCGTTTTATAGCTGAAAATCAAATTGTATTTCGCCTGTAAGTAATTGCTTTCAGCGCTGTTTGTGTTTGTCTTTTGAATGAGCAGGTCAACAGCATTCATGATTTCCTGCGTATATTTTTCTGAAGCCACAGCATATGATTCCTGCGCCGCCTGCAATTGTTCCTTGCTGGCTTCAAATTCATTTTGCGCAGTAAATACATTCGTGCAGGCAGTCTCAGTAGCCTTCCTTAACTGATTTTTAGTGTTCTGTTCATCATATATGGCATTGCGACTATTGATCTTTGCGAGTTCAACTGTCGAACTGATTTGTTGATTGTGATAAATAGGAACAGACAAGCTTAATCCAATCGAAGGATTGAAGCCATGGGTGAACTGAGAAGAATACGATTGATTGCTCGTCGAATTAAAACCTGTTCCGACCCCTGCATCTAAAGAAATCCGGGGCATATAAGAAGATCTTGCAATTTCAACTCCCATCGAGATGCTTTCACTGCGCAAAGCTGCACCCTTGATTTGTGGCTTGATGGCAAGCGCAATCTGATAAATGCTATCGGGTAACGAGTTTCTCGATTTGTTGATCAGGTTGGTCAGATCGGGTTGTTCGATTTCAAAATCATTGGTGATGGGCAATTCCATGAGTTGCATCAGTGTAACTTTATTCGTTGTAAGCAAACCCTGTGCACTGGCAATGTTCTGTTTTTCAATAGCCATTTGTGATTTTACCTGCAAATAATCAGATTTTGAAATCACACCGAGTTTCAATCTTTCATCGGCTAGATCCAGTTGTTTTAAAGTGAGTTCAACTTGATTCTGATTGTTTTTAACCAATTCTTCGGCATAGAGTATTTGCAGAAAGACATCCATGATATTTAAACTGATGGCTTCTTTCATCGTTTCAACATCAAATTCTCCAGCCTTGTAGTTGATTTCTGATTGTTTGATGCTTTTCCGGAGCCTTAGTCCTGCATAGATTGTAACACTCGAGCTTACAGCAAACGAAGTATTGTTTGAACCATTAAAAGCGTAAGTGTTCGAACCGGATGAATACTCGTCTGCCCATCCGAAACTCTGTCGGGCAGAACCATCTACAATCGGGAAACGACTGGCCTTCACCGCTTCAAAATTAACTTTATTGGCTTCTGTTGTTAAAAGCGTTTTCTGTATCTGGATATTTTTTTGCAGTGCATAATCAATACACTTTTTAACCGTCCAATTAGTATTTTGACCCTGGGTTGGGGTGAATAGCGCCAACAGAAGAAAAAGACAAAGTGCTGTTTTGAATATTTTGGTTATCATGTTCGCATAAATTATTAATGATTGTAGTATATATGTATATCGATTTTAATATTCCCTGAATATTAAAATGTTTTTTCATCAAAAGACATAACGGCAAACATTTTTAAATGGCACTCAGTTATACACGACAAAGATCAAGCCTTTGGTTTTCAAATGTGTTACACAACTTTATCAATAAGTTACATTATTCCCATATTTTTTTCTGGCAATAAAACTTTTCTGATTTTTTTTTACTTGAATAA
>CAIOJS010000088.1 GCA_903858655.1 uncultured bacterium
AAGAAGAAACCGCTAATATGGACACTATTTTAGGAGATCCTAAAATATTAAAAACAGTTGCTGAAGACTTTGTAAAGCATTACGAAGATAGAGTTTCGGAAGGTGCTACCATAAAAGGCAAAGCAATGTTCGTGTGCAGCAGCCGAGAAATTGCCTACGAATTGTATAAATACATTATCGCTTTACGCCCTGAATGGGACGAAATAAAAGTAGCCGCTGATAATGAGATATTAACAGAAGAAGACCAAAAGAAAATTAAGCCACTGGAACGAATCAAAATGATTATGACCAGAGGCAAAGACGATGATGAAACGCTTTATAATTTGTTAGGAACAAAAGAGTACCGTAAAACTTTGGATGCGGAATTCAAGAACGATAAATCCAATTTCAAAATTGCCATCTTGGTTGATATGTGGCTCACCGGTTTTGATGTGCCATTCCTGGACACTATGTATATTGACAAGCCAATAAAACAACACAACCTTATTCAAACCATTTCACGGGTAAATCGCAAGTATGAAGGCAAGAACAAGGGCTTGGTTGTGGATTATATCGGCATCAAAAAGCAGATGAATCTGGCGCTTGCCAAGTACAATAAAGGCGATGAAGACAATTTTGAAGACATTGCAGAATCATTAATCATTGTCCGCAATCATTTAGACCTTCTGGCAAAAATGTTTCATACCTTCGACAGTTCAAAATATTTCAACGGCACAACCATTCAACAGTTAAACACTTTGAATATGGCTGCCGAATTTGTACAACAAACGAAAGACTATGAAACCCGTTTTATGGGCTTGGTCAAACGCCTGAAAGCCGCTTATGATATTTGTGCAGGTAGTGAGAAGCTGACACAAACCGAAAGAGATTACACCCATTTCTACATGGCAGTTCGCTCAATCGTTTTCAAGCTCACCAAAGGCAATGCGCCCGATACAGCCCAGATGAATGCCCGTGTCCGTGAAATGATAAAAGATGCCCTGCAAAGTGATGGCGTTCAAGAAATATTTAAATTAGGTGATGAACAAGAAACAGAACATGACCTGTTTGATGAAGATTACCTGGCTAAAATTGATAAAATAAAATTGCCGAATACCAAAATCAAACTGCTTCAACAGTTACTGGCAAAAGTCATTGGAGAAATTAAGAAAGTCAACCGGGTCAAAGGAATTGACTTCACCAAAAAGATGCAAGCCCTTGTTGCGCTGTATAATGAACGAGATGAAAATGACATTTTAAGAAGCGAAGTATATGAGGAAATGGCAGAGCAATTAACTGATTTGATTTGGGAAGTGCACAAAGAGTTTTCCGCCGGCGACGCACTAGGAATTGACTTTGAAGAAAAAGCCTTTTACGATATTCTGAAAGAGCTTTGCATCAAATATGACTTCACCTATCCTGAAGATAAATTGATCGAATTAGCAAAAGCCGTAAAAGAATTAGTAGAAGGGCAAGCTAAATTCCCCGACTGGAACAAACGAGATGACATTAAATCTGCATTGAAAGTTGGTTTAATCCTACTGCTAGATGAGTTTGGGTATCCACCAGTAGAGAGAGATGAAGTGTATGTTGAAATTTTTGAACAAGCTGAAAATTTCAAGAAGAACCAGAAATAAAAGCTGAAGACCACCTTCGCACGTCGTGTGCTACGGTGGAAGAAGGGGCGGGGTTAAGAAGGGCATCTGCGACCGCTATTACGGTTAAAAGGGTTGTGCAAATATCTCACTTCACGCAAGAAAACAAACATCTACGCAATTACCATATTTTGTGGCCAAGATTTTCTGCTCTAATTTAATTGACATACAAGTTCGAATTTCTTATACTTACATCATGAGAAGGAAGGCTCTTGTCAATCAGTTATTCAATCGCAGATGACAAACATAATGGAGGTATCGTTATGGCAGAAAAGAAAATTGGCGAAGTTGTTAAGTTTTTTTCCAAACCATCAGTAGCGGCGGTAAAAATAGTGGAAGGTGATGTAGTTGTCGGGGATAGTTTAAAATTTTCCGGTCACACCACTGATTTTATTGACGTGATCAATTCCATGGAAGTGGATAACAAATCTGTTCAGAAGGCTGTTGCCGGCGATTTTATCGGGCTGAAAGTATCTAACCGCGTGCGGCCTGGTGATGAAGTATTCAAGGTAATAGCGGATTAGTTTTCTTGTGTCCTGCCAAGAGTATAAAAATTTATGTCTAAAATTCTGATTGTTGATGACGAACAGGATATTGTGGAACT
>CAIOJS010000089.1 GCA_903858655.1 uncultured bacterium
CGTCCAATTTGGGCGTCTCTTTTTTTTGTCCAATTTGGAGGTAATAGTAAAATATTTCTTTTTCTTGGTTCTAAATCGGCATCAAGTTTCATTGAGCTAGTGTTGGATATTGGCTAGGGTACCATGTAGCAGCGTTTATAAATCTTCAAATTAATATGATTGAGACTGCATTGAAAAATGAAGTTGCTATTATGAAAAGACAAAGGTTGCCAGGAAGAGGTGCAATGGGTTATGATTATGATTCAGGTTACCGCATCTATGATTCGTACGCAAAGGGTGGCAAGGAGTTTGCAAAATTTGTTATAAAGAAAACAGGCTCTTCGCCAAAAACTATGGAATGGATTAAATTCATAATTTAGCCAAATGGATTTACAAGGAATAGAATCATTGTTAGGAGTTTCATCTCCGTGGGTAATTACCGACACGCAAATACATACCCAGAACCTGGAAATAGATGTATATATTGATTTTGAAAGGGGAAGCAAGTTTCCTTGCCCCAATTGCGGCACAATATGTTCTGTGCACGACAGCAATTTTGTTCGTGTCAGGCATCTGGATCTATTCGAATATAGGTGCTATCTTAATATAAAAGTTCCCCGAACGAATTGCGATAAGGATGGTATAAAAACCACGCATATAGACAAATGGAGCAGAAAGGGCAGTCATTACAGCTTCAAATTTGAAGCCCTATTTATACGTCTAATTCGTGAGATGTCAGTTTTAGCCATTAGTAGAGAATTAGGTGAACCTGATAATAATCTTTGGCGATCGTTTAGGTATCATGTTAAAAATAAAACCATCTATTCCTTTGATTTCAATACTGTTACGCGAGTATGTGTAGATGAAACAGCCATAAAGAGAGGACATAACTATGTGAGTATATTTACAGATTATGATACAGGTCATGTTCTTTTTGTTGCTGATGGTCGCAAAAAAGAGGTGTTTGATCTATTTTATGGTTGGTTGTGGGACAATAATGGACACCCTGGCAATATAGAGCTTTTTAGCATGGATATGTCAAAATCATATAAGGCAGGTCAGAGGGAGTATTTTCCTCATTCAGAAGTTGTGTTTGATAGATTTCATATTAAAAAGTGTCTTAACAAGGCCATTAATGATGTTAGAAATGCGGAAGTTAAAGATGTTGAGTCGCTCAAGAAAACCAAATACATGTGGCTTAAAAATGAAAAGAACCTCACAACAACCCAACAAGAAAAATTATCTGAGTTTATTCTTGAAAGCTCAACAAATACAGCACATGCCTATCTATTGAAAAACAGTTTTGATCAATTGTGGTGCGTTCAATCACATGCAATTATACCATTAATGGATTCATGGATTGAGACAGCTTTATCCTTAACATTAAAGCCGATAACGAAATTCATAAATACAATTTACGATCATTATAACGGGATAATAATGTCAATAAAAACAGGGGTGACAAACGCTATCTCGGAAGGACTTAATAGTGTTATGCAATTAGCTAGAACAAGAGCAAGGGGTTATCGAAATCCACAGAATTTTATAGATATGATTTACTTTCTTGGTAACCCAGAATAATAGAATTCCACTATTTTTGGCGAAGAGCCAAATATCTTATTGGACGGTTGGAGAATCGACTGGTATTATTGAAGGTTGCATCGGATTTTAATATTCCGAAAGACAATGCTGGTATAGTTTTGATAGGTGTCTTGAAGGATATGCCCCAAAGTGAAGAGATATCTCAATTGCCAGAATTTCTTCCTTTTGTTGTGGATGCCACCATAACACC
>CAIOJS010000090.1 GCA_903858655.1 uncultured bacterium
ATACTTAGTAAAACAGCTCGTTTCCAATGCTTGATTTTGTTGAAAAGAATTCCCAGAAGCAAAGCAAAAATGACATAAAAATCTACAAAAGGACGCATCCCATAGCCATCAAAATAAGACCAACACCACCATGAGGAAGTTATATAAAGGATCAAAAACAGAAACAAGGCGCTGAGGATGGCTTTGAATTTGTTTTCGCACAAGAGGGGTATCAATCCTAAAACACAGAGCATAGCTAAAGGCGTATAAACGAAAAGTCCTTTTCGGAAGCTAAATAGCACATTGTAGAGTTCGGGATGCAGCCAATAGAAGCCTTCGTGGGGATATATCTCGAGAAAAGGACGATGGCATTGCACATACCAAAGGATATTCTGGAGGCTGATAATCATCAAAAATAATAACAAGGGAATCCATAATCGTTTCAACTGCATTTTCAAAAACAGTAGCACCTCTGATAGGTTAGTAAAAAAGAAGGGCACAAAGCAAATGATGATGATATTTACGGGTCGAATTAAATAGATGATTCCAAATATAAGGGCACTTATCAATAAAAATCTATACTTATTGGTAGCAATATATCGTTGCATCGCCCACAGAAATCCGCTGATAAAACAAAAGGAATATACGTGCGACATGGCAGGATGAAATATACTATAGACAAGCAGATTGGTGGCGAAAAGAATTAAAATAACAGCTAGCAGTGTCGAAAACTTTTTAATTTGTAGAAACCTGAACAGGGAAATGATAAACCAGCATCCAAGTAACAAATAAAATAGTGCAGCAATGCTTATTGCTTTTTGAAAGACTTCGGAATAGGAATCAATTGGAAGATGACACACAGAGGCAATGAGTTGTGCAGACAAGAAAAATGGTGTAATCAAAAGAGAGGTTCCGCAATAGCATTTTATGACAGTCCTGCCATTCACCAAAAAAACTTGCCCAAAATCATGTTGAACATCACCAAAGTTATGATGGATGAATATTTCGTCCAAATAGGCATAATAATCTTTGCCATCGCCGTCTATAATTGATTTCCATTCATTGCCATCCTTGCCTATCCAGCGATATTTGACTATCAAAAATGTCATGGCGATTGCCAGTAGCAGAAGAAAGAAGGCTGTGTGTTTTTTTGTTATCAATCTAGAAGGCATAAGAAATTACTCTCCAAAATTACACAAATATTGAAAACTACAATGCATATTTATTTCGAAAGTGGATAAGTTTCTTTTATTGCTGGTAAAATCTTTGGGAATACTTCTTGATGATAAAAAAATATAGACAAATTGACATGTCAAATGATACAAATTTTATAAGAATCATGGCAAGGCCACATGTCTAAAATCGTTTTTTGAAAAATTTCAGAGCAAGTACACATGTCCAAAATCGGTTTTTGAAAAATTTCAGAGCAAGTACACATGTCCAAAATCGGTTTTTGAAAAATTTCAGAGCAAGTACACATGTCCAAAATCGTTTTTTGAAAAATTTCAGAGCAAGTACACATGTCAAAAACCGTTTTTTTGAAAATTTCAGGACAGGTTGACATATAAATTAACAAGATTTAGAACAATTGAACGATTTTTCGATCAATTATTTAACTTTTTCTACAAATTATCTATTCCTATCAATTTGCAGGTAAATGTTACCTATATGTTTTTTTTGCTGGACTAAAATGTCTGTATAATATTTGATTGGATTTAGCTTCCTCGACTTTTCGGAGTGGGCACAAAGAGTGAATTTCAAATGTTGTACAAACACATTTCGCGAATGTTATTTCAGTACGGTAACTGTTCCATGAGCATCATAATGTTTGCCATCTCCAGCGCCATCTGCAGAATAAATATAGAAATACACGCCGTCCGAATATTCTTTACTACCATCCTTGCCATCCCAGAATCCGTTCACCTGATTCCATGAAAAAACTTTCTTGCCCCATCTGTTGAAAATCATCATTTCTTCTTTACCAATTCCAACAGATTTCACTTTGAATACATCATTGAACCCATCACCATTGGGCGTGATAATGTTCGGAATAATTACAGAGGAAGGAATAAAAATCGTAATAACAATGGTGGTCACATCTTGGCAGTTATTAGGCGGTCCGCTTGAAACAGTCAACGTAACAGTGTAAGTGCCATCGGTGGTATAAGTATGTGAAGGGTCTTGCACAGTAGAAGTAGGACTGCCATCTCCAAAGTTCCAAGTGTATCCAACGCCCCCAGAACCATAGAAATTAACAGGCCAGTTAATCGCGCTATTAACAGAATCAACCGAAGCAACCGCATTAACAATCGTTTGCGTCGTAATAGAGGTAGTATTATTTATCGGACAATTGTTCGAATCGGTCACAGTAACTGAGTAACTACCATCACAAAGATTGTGAATGAAACTGGTGGTAGCCGCATTACTCCAATGATACACATAAGGAGAAGTTCCTCCCGAGACATGAGCTGTTATTCTACCATCACAATAAGTTGGACAGGTTTCATTGGTATCAGTAAAAGATAAAAATAATTGTGGACCATTTGCTATCGTGAATGAAAGCACGGTGTCACAGGAATGGCTATCCGAAACAGTAACGGTATAAGGACCAAATCCTAATCCAGTAACTGTGCCTCCACTGCCTGTTCCTCCTGACCATGAATAGGTATAGGGAGAAGTGGCACCACTGGCAATTGCCGTAGCCCATCCTGTGGTGGCATTATAACAGATTGCATCATGCACGGAAGTAATCAAAGCATTCAGTGCGGTTGGTTGGTTAACAACCACAGAATCCATATTTGTGCAACTAGCAAAGTCGGTAACGATAACATAATATGTCCCCGGAGCCAAACCTGTAGCAATTTGAGTGTTTTGCGGAGGGAAGGTATTCCAATGGTAAGTATAAGGCGAGGTTCCATTGGAAGGGATTGCTGTGGCAGTTCCGTCAGCCAATCCATAACAAGATACATTAGCCGTTGTAGAAGCATTTAACAGTACAGAAGTATTAACGGTAGCAAATGTAGAAGCGGAAGATGTGCATCCCCCCGGATACGAAACTGTGACAGTATAATTGCCGCTTGAAGCCGGCGTTGCATTTGTTATTGTTGGATTTTGAATACTGCTCGAAAATGCACCGGGACCAGACCAATTATAGGTAAGAGCATCAGCAGGGGAACATGTTAGGTTAAGATTCGAACCTGCACAAATGGGGCTATTGTTAGAAGGTATGACAACAGCTAAGGGATTCACTATTACATCAACAGATATGGTCCCCGTACATCCATTTTTTTGCACGGTAACCGTATAGGTCCCAGTTGCTGCCGGAGTGGCATTTGCAATCGTTGGATTTTGGTCGGGACTTGTAAAGAAATTTGGTCCTACCCAACTGTACGCTGCTGCTGATGCTGGTGTTGAAAAAAGATTCAAGGTTGTTCCTTCACATATTGGACTGTTGCTTGAGCAAGTTGGTGGGATATATGGGCGAACAAATACGTGCGCTTCCAAAACACTGCTACAAGTAGTGATAGCTGTTTCGGTAATAGTAACATAAAAAGTAGAATCTTGGGTAGGAGTAATTGAGATTGAAGTAGTTGTTTCACCTGTTGACCAAAGATATGTATCGGCTCCCGGAGGTGCATATAGGGTGGCGGTCTGCCCTAAACAAACCGTATCGGGAGCAATTATATCATATGGCGCACAGGAGCAATCTAAGTAAACATAACCAAAGTGACCTCCCAAAGTAGCGTGTTCGCAGTCGGATGTTGTAAATTTAACAGTTAAAGCTTGTCCAACATAATTTGTCAGGTTCATATTAACTTCAGTCCAAGGTCTATAATAAACGTTTGTTCCTGTAGGTGCCAAAACAAAACCCGTATAAGGCACCGTAACAATATAATGAGCACATTCTATTTCTGCTCCGGCTTGATCTAGCAACTCCATTGTAAAAAAGGGTTGCTGATTGTCGTTATGTCCTCCATCTTGAAGCACGGCAGCAAAGTGAATAGAGAGTTTGGTATTGCTAGGGTCCACCATAAAAGTCTGCTGAATAGAAGCAGCATTATAAGGCTCATTGTTTGTGCTTGTAGCTGGATCGCCAACACGTAGAGAATAAACACCATTATACACGCAGGGAAATCCTCCATACGGGTCAGTGCCACTATTAAATAGCATCAAGTTAGGATCCGACCCGACCGCAGCGCAAAAGACAGAAGGTATATAAGTTGGTGTTGCAGCCCCTGCAGGTCCAGTTACTGAATTGCCAAGAGTTCCAATCCATCCTGTCCCACTGTCTTCGAAACCAAGATTGGTGCATGGGAGTTCCACAGGAGGTGAATAAACACAAATATTAAAATCTGCCCCAGCCGCTCCGTTTGCCATCCAATAACGAATATATACTGTTGACCCCGGAATGAGTGTAGTAGTGCTTATCATAGGGTTTAGGTCACTTCCATTATCAGCACAGCAGGCAATCTCAGTTAAAGCGCCACAAGCACCTGAATATATCGCCATGCTGGCATCCGAACCGGAATTTATTGTTTGTGTCTGTATGATAAGAGCACCGGATGCAGGCACAACAACTTGAAACCAAACATCACCTCCACCATAACCACCACAAGAAGGTGCTGCTACACCAGCAGAGGCTGTAGCGTTGATGGTTGAGTAATAGTAAAATGTGCAACATGTTCCAGGAACCATATAAGCAGCATTAGCGCAATCATCATTTGCCGGTTGAGCAAGCAATTGAAAAGAGCTCATTAGCACAACTAATAAGATAAAAACAACTTTTAAATTCTTTAGGGCTTTGAAGAAGATTGAAATGTTATTCATTTTGAGATTGATTTTATAAATGATGATTGGTTAAATTTATTAAATTAGAGTAGTTAACAGGAATTTATTATTTATGGATTATTATTTGCAAAAATACATATTTTCTTTGAATTATTCTAATATTATTTCAAAACAGTGACTGTTCCGTGCATATCATAATGCTTTCCGTCCCCTTCACCATCTGCTTTAAAAATATAAAAATAAACTCCATCAGAAAATTCTCTACTTCCGTCTTTTCCATCCCAACTGCCACCTACCTTACTCCAAGTAAAGACTTTCTTGCCCCATCTGTTGTAAATAAGCATTTCTTCAGAGCCTAATCCTTCGGATTTCACTCTAAACTCATCATTAAAGCCATCACCGTTAGGCGTAATAATATTTGGTATAAATATGGTGGAAGGACGATATACAATCACATCAAAAATAAATACATCAGTACAAGTACCAAAGGTTATTGTCAGCGTATCATGATACGTGTAAACATTTACTCCATCTGGAATTTCGTAATTATGTATTGGATATTGTCCATTTGCAGAGCTACCATCGCCAAAATGCCATGTATAAGAAGTTACGTTTGTTGTATCTCCAGTATAATAATAATGAACTAATGTACCTAGTGGAAAATTATTTGGGTCTGCATATCCATTTGCAGTGGCGCTAATGTCAGTACCAACTTGTGCTTGTGCTGAAGCCTTACAATGGTTAGCGTCAGTTATAGTCAAAGAATAGTCTCCATTGCATAATTGGTTTATACTGGTTGTAGTTCCATTATTGCTCCAAAGATAACTGTAAGGAGATGTTGCCCCAGTTAGTGCACTAATTGCTACAGAACCATCGCAGCTACCCGGACAAATTTGGTTATCCGCAAATAAAGTTAAAAATATTTGTGGACCATTATTTATTTGAAATGTAAGAACGGTATCGCAAGTATGACTATCCGATATTGTAACAAAATAGGTTCCTGCTTGTAAACCTGTAACAGTATCGCCGTTTTGATTACCTCCTGACCATATAAAAGTGTAGGGCAGTGTTGCATTACTTGCTGATGCACTTGCTGCTCCTGTAGTGTCATTATAGCAAATTACATCATGGGTGGTAGCTATTGTTGCACTTAGTGCAGTAGGTTGGTTAATTGTGAAAGATAATACTGTATCGCAAGTATGACTATCCGAAACAGTAATAGTATAGTTTCCTGCAATTAAGCCTGTCACAGACCCACCATTTGGTGCTCCTCCCGACCAATTATAGGTGTAAGGAGAAGTGCCACCGGAGGCACTTGCCGCTGCACTTCCATCATTATAACCATGACATGTTGCATTTAATGTAGATGTAATACTTGAAATCAATAATGTTGGTTGCGAAACTGTAACCGTATCGAAAGCCGCACAGTTCAAACTGTCTGTAACAGTTACCATATATGCTCCCGGTTGCAAATTACTTATGTTCTGCGTGTTTTGAACTGGTATAGTGCTCCAATGATAGGTGTATGGTGGCATTCCATTTAATGGACCTACGGTTGCAGTTCCATTTGCAAAATTATAACAGGAAACATTTGCTGTGGTTATTGCGTTGAGTTGAAGATTGCTTATTTCTATCGTTTGAATAGTTGTGCTAGATACACAGTTATTTTGTGTTACCGTTAATGAGATGGTGTAGGTTCCTTCTATAGTCCAAGAAACATGATAATTTTGCAGACCACCAATGGGTGTGGCAATTCCACCATCAAAATTCCAAACATACGAAGCAGAAGCTAAACCATTACCAGTATAATTTATTGTTGAATTTCCCAGAGCACAAATGGGTGAAACAACAGTAAAGGTTGATGTGGGGATTCCATTCACTTTAATAGTAGTTGTTGCAGAATCTGTACAAGCATGCTGATCAGCATAATTATATAATATTAAATGATCACCCACACCAGCTGTTTGAGGGTTAAAGGTAGAATCAGTAATACCTCCTCCAGAAAAAACACCACCAGCAGGAGTTGCATAAGAAGATAAATTTATTGAATTTGCATCAACGCAAATAGGAGCAACCGTATTGAAAACGGCAACAGGTTTGAAATCTGGGATATAAACGCTATCAATTGTTTGTACATTATTCGCATCTGTAACAGTAACGGTATAGTAGCCTTCGCAAAGTCCAAAAGCAGAATCAACAAGCGAGGCTTGAGGGTCGTCCCATATATAGGAATATGGTGGGGTTCCCCCTGTCACGTTAACCGTGGCAACTCCATTACAGGTAATACTAGCCAAAGGGTTACAAATACTATTACAATTTCCAATTGTTGGGCTTGAAGCTGAACTACTCCAAGGTCCTCCGTCAGGAATTCTCCTCCAAGATTGTCCTATAAAATTTGCAGGATTATATCCAGTTATATATGTTTTTAGATTGACTGGAATTGCATCATAAGAAGGAAGAGAAGTGACCATTGAACAACCTGTACAGGTTGCAATACATGGGCTGCATGACATACAAGAATTGGTTTGGCTACACCAAGAAATTGCATCTTGTGGAACACCATTTCTATCATAAAATGCAAACCACCCTCCTGCATTTGGAAACCATAAACGGTTGGCACCGGCATCCAAACAAACGTTACCTAATACATTATCAACAATAAACTCAAGAGTATTCCCACCATTTTGAACAAGTAAATTTGCAGGAACTGGCGTAGCATTTGTCCCCCGAATAACTAAGAAACCACCTGCAGGAACAACAGTATGATCTGGTATTCTATAACCACCTCCATAATTGGCTATGTCCGGGGCATTGTTACCAAGATAAAAACAAGAAACATCAGCAGGCTTACAGTTATCGGGATTATAAAGTTCAATCCATTCGCCTCTTCGTGTATTATCTAAATCATAGATTGACCCATCACCAGTAGATGGAGTTAACATGACTTCATTAATGAGAATAGTAGGACCACTATACGAACAACCATTTCCGTTGCAAATATAATTTGTGTCAACAGTAAATGTCAAGGAAATTTGTCCAACAACAGCATTGCTTAATAGAATACTAAAAATCAATACTGGCAGCAAATATTTAATATTCTTCATAGTTGTCCAGATTAGGCTATTATTTACTATTATTTCAACACCGTAACTGTTCCATGCAAATCATAATGTTTTCCATCACCCGCTCCATCCGCTTTAAAAATATAGAAATACACACCATCAGAATACTCTCTGCTTCCATCCTTACCATCCCAGGTACCTCCAACCTGACTCCATGTAAATACTTTCTTGCCCCATCTATTGTAAATCATCATTTCCTCAGTGCCTAAACCTTTTGAAACAACTTTAAACACATCATTATATCCATCTCCATTTGGTGTGATTATGTTAGGAATCTGAACAGTAGATGGAATAAAAATCGTAATAATTATGGTTGTAATATCAACACAATTACTTGGAGGTCCACTATTCACTGTTAAAGTGACTGTATAGGTTCCAGGAGAATCGTAAGTATTTGTAGGATTTTGAACATTCGACGTATGACCATCACCAAAATCCCAAAGATAAGAATAAGCATTGGATGAACTATTAAAGATTACCGGTAATTGGTACGCACTGTGCACAGAGTCAACACTTGCATTCGCAAATAGAATGTTAACAGTAATAATATCCATTTGGTCACTAATAGCGCAATTGTTAGAATCTGTAACAGTCAAAGAATAACTTCCTGCACACAAATTATTATCAACGTTGGTTGTAGAAGTGGTAGTACTCCAATGGTACGTATAAGGAAGTATTCCTCCACCTACTGTGGCTGTAATCTTGCCATCGCAAGCTCCAATACAAGTTTCGTTCAAACTATCTAAATGTAAGGTTAGTTGCGGTGGTTGTCCAATTGAAAAGGAAAGAACCGTATCACAGGTATGACTATCCGAAACTGTAACGGTATAACTACCCAGACTCAAGCCCGCGTCAGTACCACCAGTAGGCGTACCACCTGACCAGTTATAGGTGTAAGGTGATGTTCCACCTGAAGCTGTAGCAGCAGCAGTTCCATTACTCACACCGAAGCATAAAGCATTATGAGTAGAAGTAATGCTTGAAGCCAATACAGTCGGCTGAGTTATCGTCACGGTATCTATTGTAATACAATTCCCATTATCAGTAACTGTAACAATATAGTTGCCGTATGCTAGGTTTGAAGCGTTTTGAGTGTTCTGAACAGGTATAGTATTCCAATGATAAGTATATGGCGTCAAGCCATTGGCTGGAGCTACCGTTGCGCTACCATCTGCGAATCCATAACAAGAAACATTAGATGTAGTTGAGGCAACAGATGAAAGATTGCTTGTCGAAACTGTGAGTGTCGTAGTCGTAGAAATACAATTATTCTGTGTAACGGTCAAGGTGATTGTATGAACCCCTTGTGTTGCCCAACTCACATGATAGTTCTCCAAGCCTCCCGATGGGGTGGCAACCCCACCATCAAAGTTCCATGTATATGTGGCTGATGGAATACCATTACCTGTATAATTTACTACGGTGTACCCTCCCGGACATATTGGTGTAGTAACAGTAAATAATGAGGTCGGAATATTATTGACCGTGACCACCACAGTATCGGCAAGTCGGCACTGAAGCGTATTTGCAATATTCGAATTAGTTACTGTAACCCCATATATACCTGTGGTTGATACAGACAATGAATCTAAAGCCCCTCCTGGTGACCAGTTATAAACATCACCTGGACCGGCATGTAATATGTATGGAACTTGGTTTTCACAGAAAACAGTATCATGACCTAAAGTAAAATTAGGTGTTTTCACAACTTCGATGTTAAGTGTGGTGTCGTAGGTACATCCAAATGCGTCTACAACGGTCACAGTATAT
>CAIOJS010000091.1 GCA_903858655.1 uncultured bacterium
TCAACTCAAATTATAAAGCCTGCGGAGAAAGGGGGATTCGAACCCCCGGAGGTGTTACCCTCAACGGTTTTCAAGACCGCCGCAATCGACCGCTCTGCCATCTCTCCGCTGCAAAAGTACTATTTTTTTTTATTCTGCAAATATTTTTTTCATTTTCTTACCGTTAACTTGCTAGATGCTGCCGTAAACTGATTAATCGTAAATTATTTACGAAAAATAAAAATATATAAAAAAAAGACTGTATCTTTGTATATTATTTTAAATTTATTGCCATGAAAAAATATGTATTCATTATCAGCCTCATGCTTCTTTCTATCATCAGCTTTAGCTCTTATGCAAAGCGGATGCAAGCATTTATGTCGTATGCTACCTTTTATTCGCCTACGGATGGTCCTTACATCGAAACCTACCTGACTGTGGTGGGCAAAAGTGTTCACTTCATGAAAAACACAAGTGATAAGTATCAGTCAACCATCGAAGTTACTCTTATCTTCCGTCAAGATTCGGTGATTAAAGATTTCAAGAAATACAATTTGTTGAGTCCCGAAGTGGAAGATACCAATGCGGTGAACTTTAATTTTATTGACCAGCAGCGTTTCATTTTGCCGAATGGCACGTATGATGTTGAAATCATTATCGCCGACAAAAACTCGACCTCCATTCCGTTCAAGGGCAACGAAACCATTGACATTTCGTATCCTGCCACGAAAATTGGCATCTCAGGCATCGAAGTGGTGGAATCGTTTAAGAAAACCGAAACGACAAACATACTATCCAAGAGCGGTTATGATTTGGTGCCTTACATCTTGTATTATTATCCCGACAAGGTGAACAAGATGACCTATTATGCTGAAGTGTATAATGCCGACAAGTCGTTTGGTGTTGATGAAAAGTATTTGTTGAGCTCCTATATTGAGATATTTGAAAACGGAAAGTTGGTAGATCCGTTTGTGAAAGTGAAGAAAGAGACTGCCAAGCCCGTGAATGTTGTTTTTAATGAGTTTGATTTGTCGGATTTGCCTACGGGTAATTATAATTTGGTGATTGAGGTGCGGGATAAGACGAACAAACAAGTGTCGGTTCAGAAGTTTTATTTCGAACGCGACAATACCAAAGTTCAAGCTCCTATGACAACTATTGAAAATGTGGTGACTGAACATTCTTTTGTGGAGATGTACACCAACAAAGATACGCTGGCAGAATATATCCGTTGTCTCTACCCAATTTCAAGCGAAAACGAACGCATCTTTGCCAAGAATCAATTGAACAGAAATGATTTGGTTTCTATGCAGAAATACTTCTTATCGTTTTGGCAACTGCGTAATGTAGAAAACCCGGGTGGAGCTTGGGCAACGTATTTGATTGAAGTCAAAAAGGTGAACGGCGAATACAGCACCAACATCAGGAAAGGATATGAAACCGACCGCGGACGTGTATATTTGGAATATGGCGAACCTAACACGATATCGAAAGAATATTTCGAGCCGAGCGCTTTTCCGTATGAAATTTGGCATTATTACACCTGCAAAAATCAAAAGAACAAGAAATTTGTGTTCTGTGATATGGATTTAGCCACCAACGATTTCGTGCTGATACATTCGGATGCTGTTGGCGAGATAAATGACTATAGATGGCAGCAAAAAATCTATGGAAGAAACAATGTTACCAATGATATAGACAATGATGGCGTTAGAGATCATTTTGGCAGAAAGAGCGACGAACTCTTCAATAATCCAAAATAAATACTGATCTTTTCATCTTATAAAAGAAAAATAATTTGATAGTTTTCTATAAAAACCTTCTCACTTTCCAAAAAATAGTATAAATTTGCCCACTTGAGAGTCGCAATCGTTATATTAAATTGGAATGGTAAGGAATTCCTGAAGCAGTTTTTGCCTGTGGTTATACGTCACAGCAAAGATATTGCTGATATTGTTGTTGCCGATAATGCATCCGCTGATGACTCGGTTGAGTTTCTACAAACGTATTTCCCAGAGGTTCGCATCATTCAAAATGAGAGCAATGGCGGCTTCGCTAAAGGATATAATGATGCGTTGAAGCAGGTGGATGCCGAATATTATGTGTTGTTGAATTCGGATATCGAAGTAACGGAGCATTGGATAGAGCCTGTGATTCGTTTGATGGATAGCGATGCGACGATTGCAGCCTGTCAGCCGAAGATACGTTCGTTTTACGAAAAAGAGAAGTTTGAATATGCAGGTGCAGCAGGAGGCTTTATTGACAAATATGGTTATCCGTTTTGCCGAGGGCGTTTGTTTATGTCTTTGGAAGAAGACCATGGGCAATATGATGATGTGGCAGA
>CAIOJS010000092.1 GCA_903858655.1 uncultured bacterium
AAAGAAAAATAAAACAAAAACAATCATGCAGTTTCACCCATAATGCTTAATTTTGCCGAAATTTTAATACATATAAACAAAAATATAAAAGATATGAAAATAGTAGTAGTTGGTACGGGATACGTTGGTTTGGTGACGGGTACGTGCTTCGCCGAGGTGGGCATCAACACCGTTTGTGTGGATATTGACATCCCGAAGATAGAGAATTTGAAGAAGGGGATACTCCCGATTTATGAGCCGGGCTTAGACACGATGATTCATCGCAATGTGGAGAAGAATCGTCTGCATTTTTCGACCGATTTGCAGTCTGTTTTGTCGGGTGCGGAAGTGGTTTTCATCGCCGTTGGCACTCCGCCCGACGAAGATGGCAGCGCGGATTTGAAGCATGTGTTGAGCGTGGCGACTGAGGTGGGTTACTATATTGAGGATTACACTTTGGTGGTTACCAAGAGCACCGTTCCCGTTGGCACGGCGGTGAAGGTGAAGAAAGCGATAGGCGATGCGTTGGCTGCGCGAGGCGTCAACGTGCCTTTTGATGTGGCGTCGAACCCTGAGTTTCTGAAAGAGGGCGACGCGATAGACGATTTTATGAAGCCCGACCGAATTGTGGTGGGACTGGAATCAGAACGGGCTGAGAACGTGATGAAACAGCTCTACAAACCCTTCACATTGAACGGGCACCCCGTGATTTTTATGGACATACCAAGCGCCGAGATGACGAAGTATGCCGCCAATGCGATGCTGGCAACGAAAATAAGCTTCATGAACGACATGGCTAACTTATGTGAAATCATGGGTGCTAACGTCAACTTGGTGCGCAAAGGCATCGGCTCGGACAGCCGTATCGGCAACAAATTTATCTATCCGGGCATCGGTTATGGCGGTTCGTGTTTCCCAAAGGACGTGAAGGCACTCATCAAAACTGCCGATGAAAACGGCTATAACCTTCGGGTGCTCAAATCGGTGGAGGATGTGAACGATTCGCAAAAGAGTGTGCTATATGATAAGGTGGTGAAATATTTCAAGGGCAATCTGACAGGCAAAACCATCGCGATGTGGGGACTTTCGTTCAAACCGGAGACCGACGACATGCGCGAGGCACCCGCTTTGGTGCTTATTGACAAGTTTTTAGCCGCAGGGGCAAGCGTGAAGGCGTATGACCCCGCTGCGATGGAAGAAGCTGAACGCCGTTTAGGTTCGAAAGTTACGCTGGTTACAGATGCGTATGATGCGCTTATTGACGCTGACTGTCTGCTGATTATCACCGAATGGAAAGAGTTTCGTGCGCCCAATTTCGCTTTGATTAAGGAACGCTTGCGCACGCCTGTGGTGTTCGACGGGCGCAATATCTATGAGTTGGCGGCGATGAAGGCGGAAGGTTTTGATTATTACTGCATTGGAATTGACACAGCACTATAAATTATGAAAAAGAAGATATTGGTGACGGGTGGTGCGGGCTTCCTGGGTTCGCATCTTTGCGAACGGCTGCTCAAAGAGGGCAACGAGGTGATTTGTCTGGACAATTATTTCACCGGACAGAAACAAAATATTGTGCATCTGTTGGATAATCCGTATTTTGAGATGATACGCCACGACGTTACGATGCCGTTTATGATTGAGGTGGACCAAATTTATAACCTTGCGTGTCCTGCCTCGCCCATTCATTATCAATATAATCCGATAAAGACCATCAAAACGTCGGTGATGGGCGCCATCAACATGCTTGGGCTGGCAAAACGTATCCGCGCGCGCATCTTGCAGGCTTCCACGAGCGAAGTTTATGGCGATCCGATAGAGCATCCGCAGACGGAGACCTATTGGGGCAACGTGAATCCGATAGGTTTGCGCGCCTGCTACGACGAAGGGAAGCGATGTGCGGAAGCTTTGTTTATGAATTACCATCGGCAGAACGATGTGGACATAAAAATTATCCGCATTTTCAATACCTATGGTCCTCGGATGCATCCCAACGACGGTCGGGTGGTGTCTAATTTCATTATGCAAGCCTTGCAGGGTGAAGATATTACGGTGTATGGCGATGGGTCGCAAACGCGCAGCTTCTGCTATGTGGACGATCTGCTTGAGGGGATGATACGTATGATGAATACGCCGCAGGAGTTCATTGGTCCGGTCAACGTGGGCAATCCGAACGAATTCACCATATTGGAACTGGCGCAGGAGGTGATAGCGTTAACCAACTCGAAATCGAAGATTATCTATCAGCCGCTTCCGTCGGACGATCCTTTGCAGCGGAAGCCCGACATCAGCCTGGCGCAAAAGGAATTGGGATGGGAACCGAAGGTGCAATTGAAAGAGGGGCTTGAAAGGACGATAGCGTACTTCAATTTGAGATTTAAGATTTAAGGATTTTGATTTGCTTTACCACATAGACACATAGGCACATAGATTTTTTGATTTGGGATTTGAGAATTGAGATTTGTGCCTTGGAAATTGAAGCTTGGGATTTTAAATTTGGAGCTTATTTTTTATAGAGATAACAAAGGGGCGTAGATTTTGGTATTTGGGATTTGGAATTTGGAGCTTGATATTTTTAGAGATAACATAGAGGCTTATGATTTGAGATTTGAGATTTGATAATTTAGATTTAAGATATATATTTACTCATTTAAGATGGGCTTTACGTTGATTCGTGAAGCTCATTTTTTTTTCTCGGTGAATCTCTGTGCCTTCTCTGTGCATCTCTGTGTAATAGCTTTGAGAAAAAATACCACTGAGACACTAAGAACACTAAGAGACACTGAAAATTTTAGATTTAAGATTTATGAATTTAGATTTGCGTCTTGGGTTTTGGAGCTTGGGATTTGGAATTTGGAGCTTGTTATTTGGTATTTGTCCATGCCTAAATAGCGTTGACCGTTTTTATTAAATTAGTACTGCTATTTTTCTTTAAATTTTCTTTAGAAAGGAAAGGTGCAATAGAGCGACCTTCCCC
>CAIOJS010000093.1 GCA_903858655.1 uncultured bacterium
CAATTATACAATTTCCATATCCTCAGATTCCCATATTCCCACATTATTTCTGCTGTACGACGGGAATTATTTGAAAATTTGAAAATCCGCAAAAATGAGAATGCGAGGATGCAAATTACAAATTATCAATTAAATAATTCAATTCACTACTGTCCTAAATAAATTCATTGATTTTCAACTGTATACAATTTAGTTCTTTGACATCTTGATAGACAATATTTGTAAGAAGCTGATTTATAGGCGTTTTGTCAAATAAGGACACGCTAATAATCTGTAATATTTCGTAAATTGATTTTTCGATCTTTAATTTGCTTCTAACCATTGATACCAGTGCAAAGCAGATTATTGAAACAAATATTTGGATTCTTACTGCATTTTCAGTCCTTCCCCAAAAAACTTTAATCTTTAGATGCTGCTTTATCCATTTGAAGAATAATTCAATCATCCAGCGGTATTTATACAATGCTGCGATTGATTCAGCATCCAGGTCAAAATTATTAGTGAGAAAAACGAACATAACTTGGTTTTCATAATCAAAGAATTTTACTCGTCTTAGCTTTTCAGGATAAGAATTAAGTGACTTCCACCCAATTAGCCTAATTGTCTGGTCACATCTGATATTGGCTTCTTTGTTGCATTTGCTGGAATAAATCCGATTGAATCTTAGATTCTTCCTTGCTCTGACAACGAAAAATGCTCCATGTTTCTGGACGTTATACAAACGATTAAAATCCATGTACCCTCTGTCGAATATGTAAAATCCATCATGCTCATATGCTATGGTATCCATGCCTTTAAAATCATGAGCACCAGCATTAGTGACATGTATAAAGTAGGGAATATTGGTTTTCAAATCAAACTGAGTATGAAGCTTTATTCCACCTTTAGTTGTTCTGAATGTGGCCCAGGAATACATGCTTAAACATAGATTAACAATCGAAGAATCAAAGGCATACACCGGCCCTTTGAAAGCTGAAAGGAATTCGTCGTCAATAGACCCACACCTTCTTGCCTCATCAACCAGATAATATGCGTATTCCTCAAATATCCTATAATCCCTATGCTCATTGGCATAAGCCAAGTTAGACTTTGAAATACCATCACCTAATCCGAGATGATAAAATTTTGGCGAATGTGCAGACAAGCTGGTTATGAGATCTCGTAAACTATCCCGACCACTTAACTGTCCAAACATCATGGCCACTAATTGATTCCAACAACTAAAATGATGAACCCCTTGATTGCCATTGTATTTTCTGACACAGTTCTCAAAAACGTGGCTCGGTAAGAATGATGTTAGTTGTGCTAAAACGTACTTCCCTTTATTCATAACTTATGCTTTGACGCAAGCTATGAATCTTTTTCAAATCGTCCCCGACCTAAAAACCTCTACAAACCTTGTCTATCAATAATTTCAAAGAACGTTAACTAAAATATTTAGGACACTAGTGACCTGATA
Source organism: uncultured bacterium (assembly GCA_903858655.1). Lineage (GTDB taxonomy): Bacteria > Bacteroidota > Bacteroidia > Bacteroidales > CAIWKO01 > CAIWKO01. The sequence goes on from CAIOJS010000093.1 coordinate 1,460, forward strand.
TGATAAGATACGATCGTAAAATTTATCTGCTTTCGGAAAAACTAAATTGCCAGGTAGATTATGAACAAGAGGACTATGTTATCAGGAATGAAATGTTTGATATTA
>CAIOJS010000094.1 GCA_903858655.1 uncultured bacterium
GGCAAAAAAGTCAATTATTTTACCTAGACATCAAGGTTTTTAACATTTTTAGCAAAAGCCTGAATAAACCTTTTTCGAGGTAATACTTCCTTACCCATTAACATATCAAAGGTTTTGTCTGCTTCAATAGCATCATCCACAGTCACTCGAAGTAAGACACGAGTGGCTGGATCCATAGTGGTTTCCCAAAGTTGTTCAGGATTCATTTCACCCAAACCTTTATAACGTTGAATGCTGGCTTTGCCGCGGTTGTCTTTTAGTCCTGCGAGAGTGGTCTCCTTTTCTTCATCGGAATAGGCATAGTGAAATTCCTTACCCGAGGTTATTTTATACAAAGGTGGTTGGGCTAAATAAACATATCCTTTTTCGAGCAAGGGTTTAAAGTGTCTGAAAAACAAAGTCATTAATAAGGTTCGGATATGGTTTCCATCGCTATCCGCATCACACATAATAATGATTCGTTGATAGCGAAGTTTTTCGATATTAAAATCATCAGCAATGGCAGTACCTAAGGCAATGATTAAATTCTTAACTTCTTCAGAGGCTAACATTTTATCTAGCCTGACTCGTTCAACGTTTAAAATCTTTCCTTTGATTGGTAAAATAGCTTGGTATCTTCGGTTGCGTGCTTGCCGACTGGAGCCACCGGCTGATTCTCCCTCCACAATATATATTTCGGATTCTTCGGGCTTGCGACTACTGCAGTCGGAAAGTTTGCCTGGTAAAGATAAACTATCCAAAACACCTTTTCTTAAAACTGTTTCTTTGGCAGCGCGAGCAGCTTTTCTGGCTTTGTAAGATAAAACAGCTTTTTCAATAATAATTTTCATGTCTTGCGGAAACTTTTCTAAATAATCCGCTAGCCCATCAGCTACTACAGCCTCAGTGGCTGGCCTAGCTTCAGGGTTGCCAAGCTTTGTTTTGGTTTGACCTTCAAATTGTGGTTCACGAATTTTTACTGAGACAATGGCAGTTAATCCTTCTCGAATATCATCGCCAGTTAAGTTTTGTTCGGATTCTTTAAGAAAACCATTCTTGCGAGCATAATCATTAATTAAACGAGTTAGAGCCGAGCGAAAACCAGTTAAATGGGTTCCGCCTTCAATGGTAAAAATATTATTGGTAAAACTTTCTTCGGAAATATCATATGAGTCAGTGTATTGAAATGAAGCTTCAACTAGTACTCCTTCTTTCTCACCCGAAACATAAAATGGATTTGGATGAACCACGTCGGCATTACGGGATAAATATTTTAAATAAGATTTAATACCACCTTCGAAATAAAAGTGATATTCAAAAGGCTTTTCTTCATCACGTTGATCATAAAAATCAACCCGAATACCTTTGGTTAAATAAGCTTGTTGCCTTAAATGGTTTAAAAGCTTTTTACTATCATAGGCAATCTCATGAAAGATTTCAGCATCTGGTTTAAAAAGAATAGTGGTGCCATTTCTTTTGCACTCACCTATTTTTTTTACTGCGGCTTTAGGTTTACCTTGCTTGTATTCCTGCATATATTTATATCCATCTCGGCAAACTTCGGCGCGCATATCAAGTGATAAGGCACAAACAACCGAAACGCCCACACCATGCAAACCTCCAGAAATTTTGTAA
>CAIOJS010000095.1 GCA_903858655.1 uncultured bacterium
ATACCCAATAATCAATCCGGACGAAATGGTAACAATAAAATAAACAAATGCCAACAAAAACTTCAATATCAATATACTCGAAAAGTGTTTGTTCAACAAATGATGGTTCTGCGCAATATTTTTATTATTGAAGTTGGTAATCCCAAAATCAAGCAAAATATTAAACAAAAATGTGAGATTAAAAATAGCAAAGTAAAACCCATAACTTTCTGCTCCAACCGTATTTTGAACCGTCCTATCGATACCTAATATCCAAAACGGTTTTATCAGCAGATTCAAGCATAAAAGTATCAGCAGATTGGTAATAAACTTACGATGAGTAACGGAATTTGGGGTCATGAGGTAGGTACGAAAAAGAAATTTTGTTTCTTGTGAAGCTCTGCATCAAAAGGGCACAATTTTCCGGCTTGTAGCATCATAACTTCGTACCGATACTCCTGCATCAAATCAAAACATTTCAAACGATTTTCGTTCTCCCACAATTCACAATATACAATGGGACGATTCTTAGCGATAGTTTCTCGCCCACCATCAAGAACAAAAAATTCGAAATTCTCTACATCCAGTTTTATAGCAGTAATCCTAGCGTTTATCTTATGCTCTTTCATAAACGTATCGAGAGTTGTAATTGGCGTAATGAACTTCTCTCCATGGTTTAATTCCGTGATACTATCATGCATCACATGACTTAAGCCTTGAAGCCTAGCAGATTTCTGAACCGGCATCACCATTTCAATTTCACCGACAGTATTTCCCAGTGCACTCTTAATCACTTCAACGTTCTCAATTTTGTAATGGCGTATAACCTTTTCAAGCGTTTGCATATTATAAGGTATAGGTTCAAAAGCATAAACTTTGGAATCCCGATGCGACCGTGCCAAATGCACCGACATAACACCTATGTTTGCACCTATATCCAAGATAACACCCCTATCAGGTATCATATCTCTAAAATACACAAAATCCCCCTCGTTCCTATTCCCTTTCAGCGTATTGATAATGTATAAAGAAAAAAGATAAAGATAGGTGTCGAATCCTAAAAGCTTTTGAAGTACAACTTTGACAAAATTTTTCATCCGCCACTGATCAAATGAAGCACCATCACATCATCACCTTCATGAATAACAGCGGAGCCATAATTCTCTTGTTTCACCAAGTCCCCATTAATTTTAATGATAAGCATCTTAAAAGTAAACTTTTTCAGTTGCAACAATTCTGCAACCGTTAAGTGGTCCCCATCAAAAGTTTCATTCGTGTTATTAAGTGTAATTTTCATCTCATTCTTTATCTTTTAATAAAACTTCAAGTACTGTATTCGCTTGCATATTGGCAGCCATTCCAACGCGTGGTGCCAAAGGTGGCTCTTCTTCCGAAACTTCCGAAACACCATCACCGCATATAAAAAGCTTCCCATACTGACTCATACGTATCGCATTACTATTGCCCCATCCCGCCATACCTACTCCCGAAACAATAGGCATATCAACCATTTCAGTCAAAACAGTTTCAAGTAGCATCTGCTTCATATCCGCTCGGTCAAATGCCTCAACTATCACATCGCAGTCACCAAACAAGGCAACAATGCTGCTTGAATCAAGCTTTATATCATAAGCTATAACGTCAATTTTCGGATTTATTTTATTTATATTTGCTTTTAAGGTCGGCGCTTTTTTCAAACCTATCTGATCATAAAAATAATATTGACGGTTTAGGTTACTTTCTACAATAATATCAAAATCGCATATAATAAGCTTCCCCACACCAACTCGTGCCAACGCCACAGCACAATTCGACCCCAAGCCACCACAACCCGCTATGCCCACAGTCTTATTCTTTAAGTGTAATTTTATCTCCTCAAACTTCATATTTCAATTTTTGTACAAAAGTAAAAAGCTAACGCAAAAATATCGCATAAATTGCGAATGACAATCGTTTTAAACAAAAAAAATCTCATCACAAAACGTTATGCAAATATCTACACATCAACATTTTTTTACAAATTAAGTACTTTGGTTTTATAATATTCTTATTTTTGTACCCTGAAATAATTTAAAACAATATTTATATGAATATCCAAGAATTCAAATCAAATCACAAACTCCTCAAGGAATGGTCTTATGAGTTGAAACCCATCGAAAAAGGGTACAACAATCGCACCTTGTATGTCAATGTTGGCGATCAAACAATCAAAGAAAAACCCGTTTCCCAAATGATGAAAGATAAATTTGTCGGCGGAAAAGGTTTTGGATTAAAACTTTTATGGGATGCCACAAAACCAAACACCAAATGGAACGATCCCGATAACGAAATTGTCATCAACACAGGTCCAATTTGTGGAATCACCCAATATTCAGGTACGGGAAAATCCTTAGTCGTTACCATTTCGCCCCAAACCGATATTGCCGTTGACAGCAACGTCGGTGGCTATTTCGGTCCTTTTATGAAATTCTCCGGCTTCGATTCTTTAGAATTGCAAGGGAAATCTACTTCCGACGTAATTGTCTTCATTGATGGTGTAAACGGAAAAGTTCAAATTTTCGATGCTACCAACCTACCCATAGACAGTCATCTGATTGCCGAAGAACTCCACGAAGTTTTCGCCAACGATGAAAAAGACAAAATGAATGTGTCTGTCGTTTCTTCAGGAACCGCTGCCGAACATTCCTTGATTGGCATGCTAAACTTCACCTTCTTTGATATGAAACGCAAAGTAGTCCGTCTCAAACAAGCCGGACGCGGAGGAATCGGAACCGTCTTACGCGATAAAAAAATCGTTGCTGTCGTTGCCAAACAGCCCGGTGTAAAAGGGAACTTGAACAATGTGGTTGACATGGAACCCATCATGGAACGCGGAAAACGTTTCAACAAAGAAATGCGCGAATTAGACGACTCCCAATGCCAGATGCGTAAAATCGGAACTGCCCACCTAACGCACATCATGAACGATTATGATTTATTCCCTACCAACAATTTCAAATTTGGCAGTAATGATGATGCAATTAAAGTGCATGCTGAAGTCTATAAAGCACGTTTCACACAAAACATGCCCGATGGTTGTTGGATAGGCTGCAACATGTCATGCACCAAAGGCGTAGATAATTATTTAGTTAGAACGGGTCCCTACAAAGATTCCAAAGTCATTGTTGACGGTCCCGAATACGAAACAGCTGCATCTTTAGGTCCTTGCGCAGGCATTTTCGACCCCGATTTCACCATCGAAGCCAATTTCTATTGCGACACCTATGGCATCTGCACCATTTCGTGGGGAACCATTCTCGGATTCGTCATGGAATGTTACGAAAACGGCATCCTCAACGACGAACGTACCGGCGGCATCAAACTCAATTTCGGAAATGCTGACAGCGCTATGCAACTCCTCCATCAACTTGCCCGCGGCGAAGGTTTCGGATTGACCGCCGGACAAGGCGTTCGCAAAATGAAAGAACTTTTTATTGCCAACGGATGGGGCGATGCACAGTTTTTACAAGATATTGGCATGGAAAACAAAGGTCTCGAATATTCCCAATACGTCTCTAAAGAATCCCTTGCACAACAAGGCGGCTATGCCATGACCAACAAAGGTCCCCAACACGACGAAGCTTGGCTCATCTTTATGGATATGGTCAACAATCAAATCCCAACTTTCGAGAAGAAAGCCGAAGCCCTCTATTATTTCCCCATGTTCCGCACTTGGTTTGGTTTGCAAGGTTTGTGCAAACTCCCTTGGAACGATGTGGAACCTGCCGACAACCACACTCATGCCGAGCCAGGAAAAGTGCCCGAACATGTGGACAATTATATAACCATCTACAAAGCCGTGACAGGTCTCGAGCTCGACAAAGACTCTCTCATCGTGCAGTCCGAACGCGTATATCAGTTCCATCGCATCTTCAACATCCGTCGGGGTTATGGTTTGCGCAAACATGATGCCCAACCCTATCGCGCAGCAGGTCCTGTAACCAACGAGGAATACGAATCCCGTCAAGAACGTTATGACAAACAGATGTTGGACAAAATCGGCATAGACCCCGCAGGCAAAACCACCACCGAAAAAGTCGCCATCACCCGCAAACATCGCGAAGATCAATACGAACAACTCTTAGATGCCGTTTACTTCCGCCGTGGATGGACTCCAAACGGCATCCCTACCATCGAACGCCTGAAAAACATCGGCATGGATTTGCCCGAGGTGTTAGAGGTGGTGAAGGATTTGCAGTAGGTTTTACGTATTCAGTTTTAAGTTTTAAGTAAAGAGAATACTGTAATTATTATTTTTAATGAGGAAAAGACTTGCACTGAGGTGCAGGTCTTTTTTTTTGGTTAGGATGGTTTTGATGGTGTAGCGGATGAGATATATGATGGACGGGATAAGATTGTGCTTGGATGTGATAGAATTGTAATTAGATGGGATGTGATTGTGTTTGGATGGGATGTGATAGTGTTCGAGCTGAATGAGATTGTAATGAATTAGGATGGAATAGTAGGTGATGGGGATGGTATTGTGGAAATGTAGGATGGTATTGCAAAGAAACAGGATGTTATTGTGAATGAATATCTAGAAATAAATGGAATGTTTCAGAGTTTTGAAAGGAATGTTTTAGGTATATCAAATATTATGGTAGGTTGATTTGTGTTTTTAGTAAGTAGATATGGAAAGTTAGAAGGTAGATATGGAAAATAGGTACGTAGATATAGAAAGTAGGAAGCTATATATAGATAATAGGTATGGAAATATAGCTGAAACGTAGCTATATTTGATAAAAATGTTGTATATTTTGAAGAAAAGGGTGCTATTTTTTCTTTTTTGGTCGGGTGAAAACTAGTTTGGATATTTGATTGTATTCTTCTTTTGTGATTGATTTTACAGAACGGACGTATTTTTTGACAGCGAGGGCGATGTCTATCATGCCTGTTTTGGGGGCGTAGAGGATTTGGTTGCGGGTGTTGAGGGCGGAGAGCCACGGGGTGTCGGCGTCTATGGCGTCTTGGTTTAGTTGGCAGAGGAGGGTGTGGAAAGCGGTTAGGGCGGCTTCTTTGAGTTCGGTTTCGTTGGGGGCGTAGGTTGGTTGGGCGAGGACGAAGGTGATGAGTTTGTGGAAGAATTCGGCTTGGTTGAAGTAGGACCGTTGGGAAGCGGAGATTTGTTTTGGGTCGGTGGGAGACGGGTTGAGGATTTTTTTGGATTTGCGTTCGCCGCGGATTTTGCGGACGTAGGTTTGGGCTACTTGAACAATGCGTTTGTCCACGTCTTCGGAGGCGGCGAGGGCATTGACGATGCGGGTGCAGTAGGGAGGCAGCGTTATATAGTTTGTGACGCGAGCGGCGATGGTGTTGGAACGGGGAGTGGCAAGGTCATCTATGGCAAGGATGGATTGACCCGCGTTGGTTTGGATGGTTAGTAGGGCGGGGATTTTGATTTTGTTGTTGGAGGGGTTGTAACGGGAGGAGTAGCCTTGACATGATGAGATGAGGATGTCGAAGTTTTCGATGTTTGGGATGATTCCTGTTTCGGGCATTTTATTAAGGATTTAGGAGAATTAAAAATGAAAAATGAAAAGTTGGATTGCTATATTGTTTTATTGTTGAATTGTTATTTGAATGATGTTTTTTTAACCCCAATCCCGACTAAAGTCGGGACTATAACAGGGCAGGTTATGTTTTATTTTTTTTGGTTATTTAGTTTAGATTTTTTTACCACGGAGACACGGAGAACATGGAGATACACTAAGGGTTTTGGTTTTATTGGTTTGTTTGGTATTGGTTTTTATTTGGTTTTGGTTTTAAGGCACTCGGATTACAAATCCGAGCGAGCGGAGGAGATTTAATTTATACTTCTTTACATATTTATCCTTTTAATTCAGTACATAATTTTTCTAATAATTTAATGGTTTCCTTTAACTCATTCTTTATTTTGATTAATATATTTAAATCGTCTTCTAATTTAATGACAAATTTGTTTTCATAAAGGGCTATTTTGTTGTGAATATCAGTTTCATCAGGATTTTCACTAAATTCCCAATATTCTTCGGTAAAGAAAAACTCATCTCTTAATGCTGCAAATGCACTAGTTTTTGTTGACATGACAGCGTATTCATCCGTTAGTTTTTCTATAAGATTATATAATCTTGTGCTTTGTCCTTCAGTTATTTTTATTGAATCTTTAGTTTTCTCCTTATCCAAGACATGATAATTGCTATATATCTTATTGATTTTTTTTCTTATTGCGGCATCTTCCTGTTGCAATAAATCAACTTCGACAATGAAATCATCCATTTTGAATTTAAATTGCGCGACTCTTAGTAGATAAGCGACTACTTCGGGATTCTTTTCTTTTGGTTCCATATTAATTCTTATTTATTTCCCTTTAAGGATTTGAGATTTTTGATTTTTGACCTTTGATTTTTGATTTTTGATTTTCAACCCCAACCCCGACTAAAGTCGGGACTATAATAGGGTTGGTTATATTTTTATTTTTTTGGTTATTTAGTTTGGATTTTTTTTTACCACTGAGACACGGAGAACACTAAGAAACACTAAGGGGTTTGGTTTTGTTGGTTCTGCCCCTCGACTCCCCCTCGACTCCGCTCGGGGACCGGCTCGGGGACCGGTTAATTCCGCTCGGGGAGGTGTGTCGGTCGCCGAGCGGAGTCGAGGTGTGGTTTCTGTGGTGCATTTTTGTAATGTGTTTCGTTTAAGCATTTGGCTAAATCATGCAGTTTAGAGTTCTCTTTATTAATTAAAGCTTCTTTTTTTATTCTACTCCAATTTTGGACTTGCTTTTCTCTTGAGAATGCATCATCTATTCGTTGAAATAGTTCATAATATACTAATTTCACAGGAAGATGTTTTTTAGTGAAGTTTGCGCCTTCACCATTTTGATGTTCTTGCATGCGTTTGTCCAAATCATTTGTACTTCCTGTATAGTATTTCCCATTTGAACAAAGTAAAATATACATGTATTCGTTCATATTATTTGTTTTGTTTTTCTTGCCTTTAGACCCCTCACCCCTCGACTCCCCCTCGACTCCCCCTCGACTCCGCTCGGGGACCGGCTCGGGGACCGGTTAATCCGCTCGGGGACCGGTTAATCCGCCGGGGACCGGTTAATCCGCTTGGGGACCGGCTCGGGGACACCGCTCGGCGACCGATGGGGATTGGTCACCGAGCGGAGTCGAGGTGTGGTTGAGTTTTGTTTTTATGTTCTTTATTTGTTATTGTTTTTAGTTTTAAGTTAGTCGAATTGGAAATTTGAGTGAGCTAGTTAATTCGTGAAATAGGCAAAGTCAATTGAAATATATTCGACTTAGGCACAGCCTAAGCCGAACGGGGTTTTTATTTAATTAATGCGGTCCAATCAACATTTTTTTCAAGGTTTGTAATTGTTGCACCTGAGTGTCTGAGGTTTTCTTTTATATCTTTGCGTAGTTCAGAAGCGATTTTAATATATTTTTTAATGTGATTGTCAGTTAAGCCGTTTTCTAATATACCTTCGGCAATAATTTCAATTTGAGGACTTAGTAACATCTGAATAGCACAATCAGCCGCTAAAAGAATTAATGTGGTGTCTAATGCATTAAATGTGATTTTTTTATTCGTAGCCTCTACAATTCGATTACGTAATGTGACGTATATTTGAAAAGGGAAATTAATATGTTCTAACATCATTTCGCGGTTATGGAAACGGTTGCAATGAGGATTAATCATTAGAAGTTGGTCCATTACTATAAATGTAGCTTGTAAAAAAAGATGTGCACTGCTTTCGGCAGATAAACTTAATAGTTTTTGGTCGCGCAAACCTTTGTTAGCTTTTTGATCCATTAATCTATAAGGCATTGTATTCTTAATGTTTTCGGTAATACCTTTTCTTATATCTAAGGTATCGAGCAGTTCTGGGCTCTCAATGTTTGCTTCAGCGCATAATCTCCGAAAAAAATTATAGCATTCAGGCAATGCACTTTCAACCATCACAATTAATAAAGATTCATCCAAAAGATGTTCGTCTTCAAGAGTAAATTCAAAATGAGAACCATATAGCATGTCCGCATGTTTGGGGTTGCAAATTTCTAGGTAAAGATTCAGATTTCTTTTATCATTTTTAAAAGTTTCGATATCATACATAGAAGTTAATGTGCAATTATCAAAAGTATGTAAAAACGAACTACCCGGCAAAAAATAATGATTCGCGCATTTCATAATTTTAAATTCAACTACTCTATTTTGAGGTTTCATAGTATAAAAATTTTAGAAAGTACAAATTTAAAAAAAATATTTATATGGAAACAAAAAAATATGGCAATCTGGATATTTTTTTTTGGGGTTATCTCTCGACCCGTCGACTCCCCCTCGACTCCGCTCGGGGACCGGCTCGGGGACCGGGTTTCGTTTTTGTTGGTTGTGCCCCTCGCCCCTCGACTACGCTCGGGACACCGCTCGGGGACCGGTTAATCCGCTCGGGGACCGGCTCGGGGACCGCTGGTCACCGAGCGGAGTCGAGGTGTGGTTTCTGTGGTTTTTTAACTAGAACTTCTGCTCCTCATTCAGCGACCCACTGATATAATTCTCTATCAAAGTCAACTTCCCGCTCTCATCATAATACTTCCAATCGCCATCCTGCATATAATCCCCCGACGACTTGTTTTGTATTTTAATTCCCTCCTCTTTCAGGTGCCCATTTTCATAAAACTCTTTATAGGTATAAATTCTTTTTTTGGCGTCCGTCAATTCAAACAAGACTTTTGGCGTACCATTCTCGAAATAAAACCTAGTGTAGAGATGATGGTCCAAGCCGCGATTGTATTCCTCTGCAAATTCGAGCTGTCCGTTCTCATAATAGTCTTCCCATTTCAACATTTCGCCCTTAACATACTCCCCTTTCGCCTTGATTTTGCCGTTGCGATAAAATAATTCCAAAGTCCCTTTACTTTCGGTCTTAATGGCAAAGTTGCGCTCAATGGCACCATTATCATAATAGTTGGTGAACACCGTTACAATCTGTCCCTGGTCGTAATATCCCTTATGCTTCAATACTTTGTTGGGATAATAATCCTTCATCAGCCCCACGCACTTCACGCCATTGGCGTAACGAATAGAATCTCCGCCCAAAATAGGGCACAATTTGTCATACACACGGATGCTTTCGTCTATGGTATCGTTAGCTGCGCTCTCCTGAGCCCATAAATTGCTTATTAATATAAAAAACAGAACAATGGCAATCAGAAATCCTTTCATTTATAAAATGCCATATTTCTTTAGTTCGACTTCCATTTCTTTTTGTAAGATTTTTGCTTCGTTGCCAGCCGTTTTGTCGAAATCTTTCTCGGCTGATGCATATAAAATGCTACGCGATGCGTTGATGATCAAGCCGCATTCCTTGGTGATACCCGACGCCACCACCTC
>CAIOJS010000096.1 GCA_903858655.1 uncultured bacterium
CTGGATGCCACCCACGAGGAAATTGTGGACGAGATGAAAAAGATTCATCAGGGGATAGTGGATGCGGGAGTTTTTGAATATGATGATGATAATTCGTTGAATATGGATTAGGTTGTGCTTTGAATTTTTAATCCGAAATATTTTTACTTTCTATATAAGTATAAGAATAAAAAGCGTAATTTTGCATTGCATTTAAACAATATGAAAATGGAACAAGAATTAAATATCAACGACATCAAAAAACTCTATCCTGACGAATGGGTTTTAATAGGCAATCCTATAATGGATGAAAGTAAAATTGAAGTTCTTTCCGGAGTGCCTCTCTATCATAGCAAAGACAAGAAAGAGGTGTGTTATATAGGCAGAGACAAAACATCTGCATTTGACAAAATTACTTTGATTTTTACGGGTACATTCAAACCGATAAGAAAGATTACCGGCATTTTTAACCGTATCAAATCATGAAATATCCTTTCAAACGTGAATCAGAAAGTGGACTTATCATTGTTAACATCGAAATTGATGGTAAGTATGAACTAAATATGGTGTTCGACACGGGTGCAAGCAACACAACTATTGATAGCAATGCTCTGTATTTATTAGGCTACGACCTTAAAGACACTATAGGTATTGTAGAGGTTGAAACGGCAAACGGGATTATAGAAACAGAAGTGTTTGAAGTCAGAAGCTTTTCGTCCCTTGGGCAAACGAAAGAGCGATTTCAAATCCAAGTTTACGATTTTCTAGCTCATGGTATTTTTTCTGATTATAACGGACTTCTCGGACTTGACTTTTTGGAAGGAAAACAATTTTGCATTGATACTATCTCTAATACAATTACATTAACCTCCTCTTCGAACAGTTTGTAAATCGCTTTTATTCGAAGGGTTGTTATGCTGCACTCCAGTGTTTATCTTTTATGTCGGAAACATTAATTTCACCATGCTGGATGCCACCCACGAAGAAATTGTGGACGAGATGAAAAAGATTCATCAGGGGATAGTGGATGCGGGAGTTTTTGAATATGATGATGATAATTCGTTGAATATGGATTAAATCATGATGACTATTCTATCAATTTCTAGTTGTTTAATCGGTAATAGGTTGCATTCAACATGAATGACATTCTCTTCCTTATCCATGTTCTAACTATGTTAATAATAAAAATGAAGATTTAACACTTGTATTTCGATTTTATCGTATAGAATTCGTATTTTTGCCGCATTAATTTTAAAACGTATGAAAAAATTCTATTTATCATTATTATTGCTCATCATGAGCGTCGGATTGTTTGCACAATCTGTGACAGTTACTCAACCTAATGGTGGCGAACTTTTGTATGGCTGCCAATCTTATACCATTAAATGGACCTCTACGGGTGTGTCCAACTATTGGGATATTTATTACTCTTTAAACGGAGGAGCCATCTGGACTTCGGTTGCCAGCAATTTGAACATCACCACCGGTCAATACACATGGACAGTACCCATGTATAACTCCGCTACTACCTTGGTGAAAGTTGTTGACCACAATGCTCTGACTAAGAAAGACAGTAGCAATGCCAACTTCACGGTTCAGTTGCCCATCAACATCACCAGTCCCAATGGCGGGGAAGTGTGGCAAGGTTTATCGAGCCACTTGGTTTCGTGGACACCGGCAGGTACATCGGGCTACTTCAATTTGTATTATTCCATTGATAATGGTACAAGTTGGCTATCCGTATCCACCAATGTAAATTCAAATAATTATACCTGGACAGTGCCTAACAATCCTTCCACTACAGCCTTGTTTAAAGTGCAGGATGCCAGCACGAGTTGCCAATTGGATTTGTCCGATGCCGTTTATGAAATTTCGCCAGCAACGCCCATCCTTACCGCGCCTAACGGAGCAGAGCAATGGACCATCAATTCCACGAGAAACATCACGTGGAATACGGCGACATTTTATGGTCCCGTAAAACTCGAATGGTCTTTTGATGGCGGTGCCAATTACAATCTCATCACTGCTTCAGCCACCAATAACGGCACCTATGCCTGGACAGTGCCAAACACGCCTTCCACTAATTGTTATGTAAGGATAAGCAATGCCACAGGCTCCTTGGTGAACGATGTGAGCAATGCACAATTCACGATCAAATGGCCCACCAACTTCCTTACTGCACCCAACGGTGGCGAACAATGGCGCTCTTTGAACACACACAACATTACATGGGATGCCACCGTATTTGTTTCCCCTGTAAAGATTGAATATTCTACAAACAACGGCGCTGCATGGAACACCATCATTGCCTCCACCACCAATACAGGTTCATATTCATGGTCTGTTCCACAGATGCTCACCACTACTCAAGCACTTGTAAAAATCACCAACACCACGTGGCCCGCGAACATCATAGATACATCAAATGCAGTATTCACAATATTTGCTCCTGTTACGGTTGACTACCCAAATACTGGAACAACCTTAACAGGATGCTCTACTGTAAATATTTTGTGGAGTCGCACCACCAGCTTTGCCAATTATAACAATGTAGATTCTCCAAGCAATTATCGTAATACTTATGAATTATATTATAATGTAAATGGCGGAGCCGATCAGTATATAACCACAGTTATGAATGCGCAGTCAAGTTATTCCTATTCGTATGCATGGACAGTTCCTGATGTTACACCCGGCAATGTCAAGATTAAAATTATTAGCCGTTGGAACACTTATGGCAATGGAGGAACAGTATTTTGGACAGATTCATCCGATGTAGCTTCTCCAACTGTTGACCCTTCGGGGAATATTACAGTGGTGAATCCTAACGGAAGTGTCACCTTAAATGCTTTGACCAATTACAATGTAACATGGACTGCCAGTGGCAGCAGTGGTTACTTTGATGTGTTATACAGCACCAACGCGGGAGCAAGTTATAGTACCTTGACCAGTAATATCACAGGCAACACCTACACATGGAATGTAAACAACACGCCAAGTACCACCGTGCTGGTTAAAGTTCGCGACAATCAAAATATATGTCGCAAGGATGTGAGCAATGCAAATAATACCATCGTTGCTGCCACGCCAATATTAACCAGCCCGAATGGTGGGGAAGTATGGAATATAAATAGCATCAAAACTATTACATGGAATACTGCCACATTCTTTACAACGGTAAATATAGATTACTCTACTGATAATGGCTCTACATGGAATACTTTGGTTGCAGGCACTTCCAATTCGGGCGGATATGCTTGGACCTTACCCAATCAACCAACAACGCAGGCTTTGGTAAGGATATATAACACGGGTTATCCCGCTAATTATGATGTTAGCAATGCAGTATTCACCATTCAAACTCCAATCAATTTCTTGACTTCACCAAATGGTGGAGAAACATGGCGCTCATTAAATACTCAGACCATTACATGGGATTATAATGCTTTTTCTGCCAACGTAAAACTTGAATATTCAACAAACAATGGTTCCACATGGACTAGCATCACAGCATCCACTTCCAATTCCGGAAGTTATTCGTGGTCGGTTCCTCAGATGTTGACAACCACTCAAGCATTAATTCGCATCACCAACACCACTGTAACATCTATTACAGATGTTTCTGATGCTGTTTTCACCATTATGGCACCTGTAACGGTTGACTATCCTAATACAGGTACCACTTTAACGGGATGCTCTACAGTGAACATTCTGTGGAGTCGTACCACCGCTTTCCCCAATTATAACAATGTTGATTCCCCAAGCAATTATCGTAATACTTACGAATTATATTATAATGTGAATGGAGGTGCTGATCAATATATAACATCCGTTATGAATTCGCAGTTGAGCTATTCCTATTCGTATGCATGGACCGTGCCTGATGTAACGCCCGGCAATGTAAAGATTAAAATTATCAGC
>CAIOJS010000097.1 GCA_903858655.1 uncultured bacterium
AAAAATCATGGCGATGAGATAGTGCTTCGCTTAAACAGAAAAGATTTTGATAAAAACTTCCTCATTTCTTTGGTGAAACGCCTTCAAATAGAAGCATTGGCTCAAAAATCAGGATTCACATCAAAAATTCTTGGAATTGCAAAGCAAATAAATCAGGAATGGTGGGACAAAAATGGCTCTGATTTTATTAAATAAAAAATGAAAAACAACGCGGTTGTTTTAGATACCAATTTATTTTTTTCTGCATTAATTCCCGGAGCGTCTGCAATCAGGGATATCCTCTTAGAGAGTAATCTTGTATTTTATTGTCCGAATTTTGTGATAACAGAATTATTTAAACATAAACACAAAATTTTGAAGCATACGAAACTTAATGAAGTGGATTTTTACACCTATTTTAATGGTATAATAGAAAATATCAGTTTTGTTCCGATAGAAACTATATCCGCAAAAAGCAGAAATGCCGCATTTGAGTTGTGCAAAGACATTGATGTTTGCGATACGCCTTTTGTTGCGCTTGCCATCGAATTACATCTTTCCTTGTGGACAGGCGATAAAGTGCTAAGGGAGGGTTTATCAAAAAAAGGCTTTACTGACTTTTTTATTCCATAATATAATTTATGCAATATCTTCTTTTACTGCAAATATGCCTAAAAAAATATCTTCTATTCTTTAAACTTTAAGTACTCGAAGTACTTTAGACACTTTAAGTACTTGAACTACTTCAGGCACTCTAAAAATCCTTCCCATATCATTCTTTACGAACAAAATATTATATCCTGCGGATAAATCCTCAATAGTTGAAATCGTTTGCAAGCATCAGAAATTTAAACAATTTCATCCCCATCAGGATATTCCACACGGAATAAAAACAAGCCTTTGGCGGGCACCGAAGCCCCCGCATCCGAGCGATTGCCGTGGGAAATGATTTGACGAAACTCATTCAAATTTATTTTGCCTAAGCCTATCTCTATCATCGTTCCAACAATGGCGCGAACCATATTGCGCAAAAAACGATTGGCAGAAATCGTAAAAACAAGCTTTCCGCGGTCCAAAGTCCAAAAAGCTTCGCTAATATCGCAAATATAGTTGTTCACCTGCGTATTAGATTTCGAAAAACACGAAAAATCTTTATACGCCATCATCAAACCACATGCGGTGTTCATCAGGTCTAAATCAAGCTGCGGACTAAAAAAATATTCGAAATTGAACGCAAAAGGGTCGCGTTTTTGGCTCATATAATATTTATAGGTGCGCCGGATAGCCGAAAAACGAGCGTGAACATCACTTTTTACTTCTTGAATGTTCTCAATAACGATATCGTGTGGTAGCAGCGAATTCATTTTATACAGAATATTTTCTAAGGACGAAATTTTTTCTTCCACATCGAAATGTGCATAATATTCCCGAGCGTGAACGCCCGTATCGGTTCTGCCACAACCATATAGCTCTATGGGTTGTCGCAAAATCAAACTAAAAGATTTCTGCAAAAGCCCCTGAACACTCTCAGCATTCATTTGCGATTGCCACCCATGATAGGCAGTTCCGTCGTACATTAATTTTACAAAATAGCGCATGTGCATAAAATGATTAAAAAATTCTCTTCAAAATTACATAAAACTTTAAATTTATGACTACATTTGTTTTTTTTTTTAATCTAGAATTATTTTATGATAGTTGATTTATTTATCCCATGCTTTGTTGATCAGGTTTTTCCACAGATTGGAATGAATATGTTGAAGATATTTGAGAAGCTTGACGTGAATGTTAATTATAACCATGAGCAGACGTGTTGTGGTCAAATGGCTTTTAATAGCGGCTTTTGGAACGAAGCCAAAGCTATGGGCGAGAAATTTATCCATGATTTTTCCAACAATAGGATGATAGTGGCTCCTTCGGCGTCTTGCGTCGGTATGGTGCGCAATTATTATCCCGAATTGTTCTACAACACCTCTTTGCACAACCAATACAAACAAATTCAGAAAAATATTTACGAGTTTTCCGATTTTTTGGTGAATGTTTTGCATGTGACTGATTTGGGAGCGGAATTTAATTCGGTTATCACCTATCACGATGCCTGTGCTGCCCTCAGAGAATATGGCATCAAAGAACAGCCGCGCCAATTGCTCAGCAAAGTGAAGGGATTGCAGCTAAATGAAATGGTGGGCAACGACGTTTGCTGTGGCTTTGGTGGCACGTTTTCGGTGAAGTTCGAACAAATTTCTACTGCCATGGGCGAGCAAAAAGTGCAAAATGCAATAGATTCTGGGGCTGAGTACATCGTGAGCACCGAAGCATCTTGTTTGATGCACCTTGACGGCTACATCACCAAGCACAAATTGCCCATTAAGACAATGCATATCGTTGATATCTTGGCGTCAGGTTGGTAGGCAGCTTACGGCAGTAGCTTTTGCTTTAGGATAAAATAAATTGGCATGGTATCAAAATTTACGACCTATATTCGTGGCTATAAAGCCTATCTGAAGCTCGAGAAATCCCTGTCGGAAAATTCTATCGAATCCTATCTGCTTGATATTGCCAAATTTGTTCAATATTTGGATTATATCAATTTGGATGCATCCCCTTCGGATGTTGAGCTGAACCATTTAAAAGATTTCATCACGTGGATAAATACATTGGGGATGAGTGCGCACTCCCAAGCGCGGATTCTTTCGGGCTTGCGTTCGTTTTTCAATTTTTTAATTTTGGAAGATATTATTCGCGTCAATCCCACCGAATTGATTGAATTTCCGCGTTTAGGACGAAAATTACCCGATACTTTGAGTTTGGAAGAAATTAATCTCTTGATAGATGCCATAGATTTGAGCAATCCGCAAGGGCAACGAAACAAAGCAATTTTGGAGACTTTATATGGATGTGGATTGCGTGTGAGCGAACTCACTAACCTGAAAATTTCAAATTTATATTTCACATCCTCCTTCATTCGTGTCGTTGGAAAAGGCGATAAGGAACGTATGGTGCCGATAGGAAGGACGGCGCAAAAACACATAAAACTTTATGTGGAAGAAATTCGTTGCCATCAGGAAATCAAAAAAGGCAATCAGGATTTTTTATTTTTGAATAATAGAGGAAGCAAGCTGACCCGCGACATGATATTTAAGATTATTAAAGGATTAGCCGAGAAAATCGGCTTGAAAAAAACGATCAGCCCCCACACATTTCGTCATTCTTTTGCCACACATCTTATTGAGCGCGGGGCAGATTTGCGTGCCGTTCAGGATATGCTGGGACACGAATCCATCACAACCACGGAGATTTATACCCATCTCGACCGCGAATTTCTTCGCGATGCTATCATACAATTTCATCCGCGGCAATAATTTGTAGTGGATATCATTTTT
>CAIOJS010000098.1 GCA_903858655.1 uncultured bacterium
TACAACTATGCCTATAGGCGGTACAGTGTCTTGGACAAACTCCAACACAAACATTGGATTAGGTGCAGGCGCAGCTGGCAATATCCCAGGATTCACAGCTACCAATGCCACTAACGCTCCAATTACAGCAACAATTACCGTTACCCCAACCGTAAATACGTGTGTGGGAACAGCATCTACCTATACTATTACAGTAAATCCAACACCAACAATTACCGTACCGGCAAACTTTACAGTATGTAACAGTATTCCTGTTCCTGCAACAAATATTAACACCAACCCTAATGGGGGAACATTAGCTTGGACGAATTCAACCCCAGCAATTGGTTTAGCGGTAAATGGTGCCGGTAACGTGCCAGGGTTTACGGCAACAAACACTACTGGCGGTCCATTAATTGGCTTAATTACTGTAACCACTACACTCAATACTTGTGTTGGGATAGCTTCTTCTTATGCGATTACTGTCAATTATACTCCAAATGTATTTGTTCCTGCAAACATTGCTGTTTGTAGTGGTAACACAGTACCTGCAGCCATATTTACCAGCACATACCCGGCAGGCTATCCTTGGACAAACTCTAATACAGCAATTGGTTTAATAGGCGCTGGTACAGGAAGTATTGCTGCATTTACAGCAACGAATAATACTACAGCACCTATTTCGGCAACAATTACTGTTACTCCAACACAAAATAATTGCCTTGGAACACCCGTGTCCTACACCATTACGGTAAATCCAAGACCTACAGTAGCAGTCCCTGCAAATGAAACAGTTTGTAACAATGCCGCTATAGTTGCAACCAATTTTACTAGTCCTACTGTCGGTACAACCTTTGATTGGACAAATACCAATCCGGCAATTGGCATAACAGGACCAGGCATAGGGAATATTCCGGGATTTACGGCAACGAACACTTCTACAGCTCCCATATTTGGCATTATAACAGCCACTCCGAGTGCTAACGCTTGTCCGGGCACAACTTCTACTTATACCATAACAGTAAATCCAACGCCAACAGTAAATGTTCCTGCAAATATTGATGTTTGTAATAATGACGTGATACCCGCAACAAACTTTACCAGCCCTACTGCTGGTGCAACATTTGCTTGGACCAACTCCAATACAGCTATAGGACTACTGGCAAATGGCAATGGAAATATTGCAGCATTTACTGCAACCAATACCACTTCATCACCTATTTCTGCAACAATAACAGTTACTCCTACAGCAAATAATTGTGTCGGTACAGCTTCAACTTACACCATTACAGTGGATCCAACGCCAACAGTAAATCCTCTTACAGACATTGAGATGTGTAGTGGCACTGCTGTAGCAAGTATCCCATTGACCAGCACAACTCCCGGAACTACTTTTGCTTGGACGAATTCAAATGCAGCAATTGGGTTGGCTACAAACGGGGTTGGCGATATTCCTGCATTTACAGCAACCAACGCTGCCACCAATCCAATAGTAGCAACTATTACAATAACTCCGTCAATCAATGGTTGTACAGGTCCTGATTCGACCTTTACTATTACAGTGGACCCTTTGCCGACAATTGTGTTTACACCTATACCGGATTTATGTGTTTCGTATCCGCCATACACTTTTACTCAAGCTTCACCGGCTGGTGGCACGTATTCAGGTCCGGGGGTTACAGGAGGAAATATATTCGATCCGGGAGCTGTCGGCATAGGAATTTATATGATTACGTATTCTTACACTAACCCCATTACAGGGTGTACTAATACAGACTCTGCTCAAGTTAAGGTCAATGTTGGTATAACGATTACGGTTACTCCTGCCAATCCTTCTATTTGTTCAGGTGATACTACTACATTAAGCGTTACGGGAGCATTGACTTACACCTGGTCACCTCCTTATGGATTATCAAGTACAGTAGGAGACAGCGTATTGGCATATCCTACTGTACCTGCAACATACGTTGTTTTTGGAACAGATCAGTATGCTTGTATCGGCACAGATACCGTGACGGTGAATATGTTCCCGGTTCCGGTGCTATCACTTCTTCCTTCACCCAAATCAGGATGTAGTCCATTGAAAGTTGACTTTAGTTTTACTCCTGCTGGACAAATAGACACGAATTTTATCTTCTGGAGTTTTGGTGATGCTTCTCCCGACAAAACCTCGGATGAAACCTATCCTACTCATATATTTAATGGGGAAGGTGTGTATATCATTACGTTTGTAGCACAAACATTGGATGGGTGTCCGGTGAGTGCTACCGATACCGTGAAAGTATATACCAAACCTGTTGCAGACTTCTACAATAACCCAGACTATGCTTATACGGATGATCCTGAAATTAATTTTGTGGATAACTCAACGAATGCAGTGGCATGGTACTGGAATTTTGGTGATCCTTACTCTTGGGGTTTGAATACTTCAAATCTTTCAGATCCATCACATATTTATTCTGACTCTGGATTCTATTTCGTTCAACTTATTGTGGAAAGTGGACCAAATTGTTCCGATACGGCAACAAAAAATATTCCTATTTATCCAGAAAAACTTATTTATGTTCCAAATGCATTTACACCAAATCAAGACGATGTGAATGATGTGTTTAAACCTGTGGTATCGGGTGTTGATGATGAGAATTACAAGTTCGTTATTTTTGACCGTTGGGGAAAAGAAATTTTCTCTACAACTGATTACAACAAAGGTTGGGACGGAACGATTAATGGAAAGGATGCCTCAATAGGTGTATATACCTATATTATTGAATATAAAGAAATACAAGGAATACAAAAAATATTGAAAGGGGTAGTAACATTGGTGCGGTGATACTGTCATAAAGCTAAAATATTGGCGTTTCTATCTCCTGCACTCCTAAAATTGTCCTCATTAAACCTTGGTATTATTAATGAGGAATTTCATCTTAGCATCTTTTTGATAATCGCAATAGCATCTTAATGAAACAAATAGTTCCTAAAAATAGTGATCCTTTTTTATAACATAAATGGAGTCAATATTTTTTCCAGCAACAATTGACCTTTCACTGTTAAACCCAAATTCCGCAATAGAAAATAAATGATTATTTTTGCTTCAAAATCCTAATGCGTAGCATTAGAAAAAAATGAGTTATGGAATTTGATATATCCTTTACCAATAAAAAGATTACACCATGGGGTGGGATGGTTTTTTTGCGCCAAATGTTGAAGAAAATTGGCTTTAGAGAGCTAGTTGA
>CAIOJS010000099.1 GCA_903858655.1 uncultured bacterium
ACTAATTATTGTTTTATTTATTAATCAAAAAAAAATTAAACGTATGGCAATTGTACATTTGTTATTGGCTATGGTAGCCGTTCTTTCAGGATTTATTGGACTTGTAATCCTTATCAAAGGTTTTGTTGACAAAAGCAACAAACAAATTAAATTGGGCACACTCTTGTTTTGTGTGATGCTTATCATCGGTGTTTTAGGTGCTTTTTGTGCAGGAAAACATTGTATGGATAAAAGAAGATGTCATGAAGAAATGATGGAGAAGTGTATGCACGAGTGCGGACCTATGATGATGGGCGGTTGTGCCAGCATGGACAGCATTAAAGATTCAAACGGCGTGAAAGTTATCACAAAAGTAATCATGGACAAAGAATGCATGAAAAAATGCGACATGAAATGTGATAAAAAATGCGACAAACCTTGTCCTGGAGAAAAGAAGTAGTAAATATTTAAAGTGCCTAAAGTACTTTAAGTATTTAAAGTGATCAAAAAAGCCTAAAGTTTTCAATGAACTTTAGGCTTTTTTATTTATTCAACCCTATAACAGCATTGCTTATTATAAGGTGCAATTCTTTTCTAAAGTACTTTAGCGCACTCCAAGTACTTTAGGCACTTTAAGTACTTACCTCATCACCATTATCTTCTTATTGGTGCTGAAATCACCGGAAACAATCTGTAGGAAATAAGTTCCCGAAGGAATATCCGAAAGATTAATGTTGAGCAATTTGCTGTCTAAATTAGGTTCCACTATGGTCTTTACTTCATTTCCCAAGATATCAAACAAGCTGATGTGCGTTGTTGCATTTTGAGTATTCACCATCTGAACATAGAGATTGTTAACGGCAGGATTGGGGAATACCATAGCTGTAATCGCATTTTTATCTTCAACAACGGTGGTGCCTGTTGCTATCCAAAATTTATGTGGGTCATATTGTCCGATAAGTGGATGAGTTTGGCTTCGGGGCGATAGATCTGAAGCATGTATATAATATTCTATGGTGTCGCCTGCCAGTTGTTGCGGAATGTTAGCCGTCCAATTGTTGTTTAAGCCGTGAGTCATCGCTAATGAGTTCCATGCGGCATGGTTCACACGATATTTCACCCATGCAGAATCTGTAATTAAAGCACTTTGTGACAAAGCATACACATCCGCTGCAATTAGATATTGCGTTTGCATAGGCTTCTCGCCCAACAAAGGTTGATGTTTTATATACAACATGCCTTTGTCGGCAATTTCATGATTGCGGCAATGCAAGGCATCAGTAGATACCCAACTGTCGGGGCTGCCTAAACCAATTACACCAACAACTGCATAGCCGGGCATAGCTTGTTGATAAACCGCCAAAGCGGCATTATCATAGGTGGTGTGCGTGCCGCCCATGATGGGCACAAACACTTTTTTGTTCAATATAAAAGAATTGGAATACGGTTCTCCGTTAGGCTCATAGGTTCTATATACTTGATATTTGTTGCCATAGGAAGATGTTTGGTTTGCCCAATAGGTAGCTGTGGCTTCGTAGGCACTGTATTGTGCATTGTTTGTTGGTACAGAAGCAATCAATATCTTATCTACATCGAGAAACTTGCCCCAGCAGTCAATATGTTTGATGTATTGTCCCAAGGGGTCAGTTACTATATAATTATGAGTGATGCCCAGATATTGTTTATAAGCAGTGTCAATTTGTGCTACAGTGAGCGAAGCATTTTCGTCGGTAATTAAATCAGTCATGGCAGCAACACCCATGCCATCGCACATATAATTGCCTCCGGTAGTCATCACATTCATGCCATAAAGAGGTTCGTTTAAATAATTTACATTTGCCATCACCACAGGCACATTGTCGTCGTTGGGACGCGAAGGACGATTGTAGGGAAAGTCAACCACAGCAATGGTATTGTTGTTGGTCATGATAAACCAGGGACCATAATCCCTAGACCAATAGGAATCAATGGGTGCAATGACGAAACTGCAATTGGCTATATTCACGCCATTGTTGGTATAATTGGTGGTAACAGTGTTTTGTTGCGACAAAGAAGCTACGATGGTCATGACTTTGCAATACTGCGATTCCTGCGCAATAAGCGTATAGGGTATGCCAAAGTTTCCCGGATAAGCAATCAACACAGCTTGAGCAGGATCCCATTCGGGAATAGCACGTACGGTTCCGGTGGGGGGTGCGGTAGAAGTGAATGCTTTGTTGGTGGGGTATGTAGCATGTAATTCAGAAGAATCGAGCATGTGATGGGCATGCATAAATTCAAAATACTGATCTGTGTTTTGAGCCGCTGACATAAACATCGTTGACAGAGCAACGAAAATTCCAAGAATAATTTTCTTCATAAAAAATATTTTTCTACAAAATTAGAGATTATTTGAATACGAGATACATATTTGCAAAAATTTATGAATCGGGAGGAGTGGATATGGTTGGATTGTTCTATTGTTTTATTGTTGGATTATCAATAAGGAGTAGCTATTTTAATTGTGATTAATTTATTGCTTCGGCAGAAGGGGTTCTAATTCAACTTTGCCTTCTGGATGATTTAATTCTGTTTTGGGAAGATAGCCTTTTTTGAAGTATTCCATATAGAAATCCCAACGCGTCATGCTCAATCCATAGCCTATCATCTCCTCTCGTTTAAATTTGCCGACACTATCAGTGAAGCCTTGCAAATTGTAAGCTGTTTTTTCTTCGTTACCCGCCTTTACTTTCACCAAAACAAGTACACTATCAATAGGCTGCTGCGTTTTTTTATCAACCACAGTGACAGAAAAATATTTTGGTCCTTCACAAGAAACACAAAACAAAGCAGCAATTACGATTATTAAACTAGCATGAATTATTTTCATTTTAATTATCTTTTTATTTCTAATTTTAAGGCTTATTGTCCATTGCCCTTGTTTCCATCAGTAATATATTTTTTGTTTATCCAAATCTCATTGTCGTCAATTTTTTTATAAAATGTAAAATTCTGTTTTAGAAAAGGCATAATTAACGGGAATCTGGTTTCATTATCAAACCCATCTATAGCATTCGACCACATATCGTTTTTATACAGAACAAACTTGATATTATTCTTCTGTATATCTTTAATAACATCTTCCTGATAAAAATAAGGCGAAGCAAACCATACCACAGGAAAACGAGTGGGACATGGCTTATCAATAAAATAATACCAGCATGCTTCGGAAGTCATGGTGATAAAATTTTCATTAGGACCCAGATTACTTTTTAGAAATGAAATGGTTGATTTATAATTCTCAGGAATTATTTCTGAATCATCAATTTTGCTAGCAAAAGTTTTGCTGCTTATAATTAATGTATAAGACCCGCGAGCAAAAAATAATGAAAGCACTATTATGATACTAAGCACCCAATATTTTACACTTCTTTTACGAAGAAAACCATATAGATAATGCTTCAATAAAATATACAAAGTCAAAATGTAAGGCAGAAAAGAAGAATAAAGAAGATGCCCCCAATCAGTCCTGCCTAATGCACTTCTAAAAAAGAAAACAGATAGTAATAACAGACA
>CAIOJS010000100.1 GCA_903858655.1 uncultured bacterium
ACGCACATTTCAATTCGTAACACGCACATTTCAATTCGTAACATGCACATTTCAATTCGTAACACGCACATTTCAATTCTTCACACGCACATTTCAATTCGTAATATGCACATTTCAATTCTTCATACGGACATTTCAATTTGAAATATAGGCATGTAATTTTTTGCTATTTTCTCCTGAATGATTTTATTTTTTTTAAAATATATAAGGACTCATAAATTGAATTTTATCTTTTCTATACCATCGTGTATAGTGAACATTTTCAGACACTAAATCAATATATAAAAGAAGCATTTTCTACTTTAGTAAAACATTAACGCGACTGTTTTGAAAAATAGTTTCACCAAAAGTAATCAGTTAGGATAATTCTTCGTAATTTTGCAAAATAAAAAACACAAACCTTAATAAACCAATGAAAAAATTAGTATTCTTACTCTCGGCTATGTTGTCCTTTTATGGACTTTCAGCCCAAAATCAACAAGATGATGGCAAAGTAACGATGATCAAATGCGAATTCACAGGTGTCTCAAAACCTTTGCGCGACTTGTTTGAAGAAAACCAACCACAAAGTGCCAATTTCGTTGTGAATGAAAGCGGCAATAGAGAATCCAAAGATCGCGAAATGCGCGTGCCTCAAACTTTTGTTGAAACTAATGAAATGGACCCTGTTCTTCAAACCGAACAAGGAACCTATTCGGCAAAAGCTTTGGTGAATTGGGCTGGTCAAAGCGACGGCAGTTGTCCTCCGGATCCAACAGGAGCTTGTGGAACAAATTATTATGTGCAGATGGTGAATGCTACACCGATTAAAGTTTTCAACAAAACTACAGGAGCCCAAATAGGCACTGTAAGGCAACTTGGAAGCTTATGGAGCACTACCAATAATGAAGGCGACCCTATTGTGTTATATGATAAATTTGCTGACAGATGGTTTTTAAGCCAATTCCAAAGCTCAGGCAACAAAACAAACATTGCCATTTCAACTACTAACGATCCTACCGGAACCTATTACACCTATCAATTCGCAAATGCTTCATTCCCCGATTATCAAAAATTTTCAATATGGCAAGATGGTTATTATATGACATCAAACCAATCTAGCCAAAATGTATATGTTTTTCAACGCTCTGTTATGTTAACTGGTGGTACACCCAAAGCCTTTTACAAAACCTTTTCTCCTGCCGTGGGAACAGGGTTCTTTTGCCCTCTACCTGCTGATGCAGACGGACAATTACCTCCAACAGGAACCCCTTGTCCAATTTTCTCCTATGAAGATAGTGGTTGGGGCGGAACACATACCGACGCTATCAATGTTTATAGTTTTACCGTTGATTGGGCACCCGCAACCCCAACCGCCACAGTTGCCTCTCAACATGTAGTGAGCGCAGCTTTCGATGCTTCTTATAATGCACAATGGAATGATATATCACAATATGGCAGCACACAAATGTTAGATGGTATTGGTGGCGTATTGACCTTCAGAGCTCAACATAGAGTTTGGACAGGATATAATTCGGTAGTAATTTGCATGGGCGTTAAAACAGGCGTTGGTACACAAAGAAGTATCAGATGGTATGAAATGCGCAACACAGGAGGCACCTGGAGTATTTATCAACAAGGTACGTATAG
>CAIOJS010000101.1 GCA_903858655.1 uncultured bacterium
ACTTTGAATCAATTGTTTATGCAATTGTGATTTATTTTTTATCTTTGCGGAAATATTATAGGGACTATATAAAAATAAAACTATGTCAAATACATACACCCAAATTCATATACATTTTGTGTTTGCCATTAAACATAGGTATGGCATCATTAATAATACATGGAAAGACGAATTATACAAATACATCACAGGTGTAATTCAAAACAACACCCATAAATTAATTTGCATTCACGGCATGCCTGACCATGTTCATATTTTGGTTGGGTTGAGACCTACACAATCTGTCTCAGAATTAATGCAAGATATAAAAGGAAATTCATCAAAATGGATCAATGGCAAAAGATTGGTGGCTGGTAAATTTGAATGGCAGGAAGGCTTTGGAGCATTTTCTTATGGCAAATCACAAATAAAAGACGTGATAAGGTATATTGAAAATCAGGAGCATCATCATAAAAAGAAATAATTTTTAGAAGAATACCGTGATTTTTTAATAGCATTTGAAATTGATTTTGACGAACGATACCTATTTAAGGATTTGATTTGATATTACGTCCCTAGGGGACTTAGAACTCATAGGGCAAAACATTTTCTACCGATATATTGTCCCTAACGGGACATTGGATGCTATGCGATAGGTTGTCTGTAATTAGCAATTGCCGTTGGAATATAATCCACTATTAAAACTAAATCCCGTAGGGATGAAATATCGGTAGCAACATAAAACATCATGAACCAAAAGTCCCGTAGGGACGATATATAAAAAGAAACAGATATGCGAAATTTGCAACTTACCACCCTACCCAATCAACTAAATTATCTCAAAAAGAAAAAGGCTGTAACGAAATATTTCATATCTTTGTAATCAAAAAAAAATAGCCGTTGTGCGAAGTTGCAATTTCGCACTTCATTCAAAACATACAACATTAATCCGTTACCATTGATTACACGAGAACTACATATTGGCAAATTGGCTTTGGGCGGCGCGAATCCCGTGCGCATACAATCTATGACCAACACCAACACGGCAGACACGGAGGCTACGGTGAAACAAACCTTGGCGTTGGTGGATGCGGGTTGCGAAATGGTGCGTATCACGGCTCGCAACAAAGCGGAAGCCGAAAATCTGCGCATCATTAAATCCGAATTGTTGCTCAGAGGATGCGATGTGCCTCTGATTGCCGACATACATTTTCAGCCCGAAGCCGCCGAAATTGCTGCGCGCTACGTTCACAAAGTGCGCATCAATCCGGGAAATTATGTGGACAAACAAGCTTCCGCAGGATTGAACTATACCGAGAGTGCCTATCAACAAGAGCTTGACAAAATCAGCACGCGTTTGTTACCATTGATTTCCATTTGTAAAGATAACGGGACTGCCATTCGCGTGGGTGTCAATCATGGTTCCTTGTCAGCCCGCATCACCGAGCGTTATGGCGATACGCCCGAAGGGATGGTGGTTTCTGCGCACGAATTTATTGCGATGTTTGTCGGGCATGGGTTTCATAATTTGGTGCTTTCGATGAAGTCGAGCAATGTGAAAACCATGATTTATTCCTATCGGTTATTGGCAGCCCGCATGACGGCGCTCGGCTACGATTATCCCTTGCATTTGGGTGTGACCGAAGCCGGTGCCGGAGCCGACGCCCGCATCAAATCTGCCGCAGGCATCGGCGAATTGCTGATGGAAGGTTTGGGCGATACCCTGCGCGTGTCGCTCACCGAAAACCCTGTAAACGAAATAGCTGTGGCGAAACAATTGTGTGCGCAACTTGCTTCCTACAGAAGCCTTACGGACAATGTTTTTCATCAAGGTTATAGCTTCAACAAGGCGGACACAATAGCCGTCAATGGCATTGGCAGCAACTACCCTCTCGCAACCATCACCACCCAACAGACTCCCACTGAAGCAACAAAATTCGCTGCCGATTATTATTATGATTTGCAGAACGGCACGCTGAAACGATTTTCCGATGTATCGAATGTTGAATATGTCTTGATAGATGCTGCTGATTTCAACCCTGCAAGCACAACATTGGATGAGCGAAAGATTATCCTTTATGATATCAGCGCTTGTGCCGATTTGCATGATGCCCGACGAAAACTCTTCGCATGGAAGGCTTTGGGAAACCGTCAGCCTTTGGTGCTTTATAAGAAATACTTGCATCAGAATGATGATACTTTGACTTTGGTGGCTTCCGCCGAATTTGCTTTCTTCCTGACCGATGGTTTGATACATGGTATCTGCATAGATGCGCCCCATCATCCTTCCGTGTCCGATTTGATGTTTGCGCTGTGGCAAGCCATGGGGTTGCGGCGCATCAAAGCGGAGTTCATCGCCTGCCCCACTTGCGGCAGAACGTCTTATGATGTGGAAGGCACGCTGAAAAAACTTAGCGAGCGACTATCGCATCTGAAACACCTCAAAATTGGTGTGATGGGCTGCATCGTGAATGGTCCGGGCGAGATGGCTGACGCAGATTATGGCTATGTGGGTTCAGGGATGCAGAAAGTAAATCTATATAAAGGTAAAAACTTAGTACGCAAAAATATTGATGAATCCATCGCCTTGGATGAATTGATTCAATTGATTAAAGAAAATGGCGATTGGGAGGAGGCATAAATAAGAAAGGGTGACGGGTTCCGATTAGTTAACATCATCATCAAAAAAGTGCTTTCCTTTTTTGAACAAAGAATCAAAGAAACTTCCCCCTGTTTTCTTCGAATGTGTCTGTATCGGCTCTTCCTTGGGTTTTTCAGGCTCAGTATTTTGAACATTGTGGGGTTGTTTCGCCAATCCGCGAATCACCAAACCAACACCCGTTGCATACATAGGCAACGCCATTGCTTCAGGAACGTTTTCGGCTAAATGATGATTGGGATAACCAATGCGGGTGTCCATTCCCGTGAGGAATTCCGTGAGTTGAACAATGTTTTTGAGCTGAGCGCCTCCCCCCGTGAGCACGATACCTGCAATGAGTTTGCGTTCGTAGCCCGACGAACGGATTTCGTTATACACGTATTCAATGATTTCAGAGATACGCGCTTCGATGATGCTTGCAAGATTCTTCAGACTAATTTCTTTGGCAGGACGACCTTGTAAACCGGGGATAGAAACGAATTCGTCGGCTTTGCTTTCGCTTGCAAGGGCAGAACCGTAGAGCACTTTAAGTTTTTCAGCATTTTTCTTGATGATAGTGCATCCTTCTTTGATATCTTCGGTGATGATGTCCCCACCCAAAGGAATAACGGCAGTGTGGCGAATGATGTCGTCTTGGAAGATGGCGATGTCAGTGGTGCCACCACCTATATCCACTAACACAACGCCTGCTTCTTTCTCTTCATCACTCAAAACAGCATCAGCAGAAGCCAAAGGTTCAAGAATTTGGTCAACGATTTCCAATCCGGCACGGTCCACACAACGATTGATGTTTTGAACAGCAGAAACCAAACCTGTGATGATATGAAAATTAGCTTCCAAACATACGCCTGCCATTCCGATAGGTTTGCGAATACCGGCTTCTTTGTCAACGATGTATTCTTGCGGAATCACATGGATGATTTCTTCCCCGGGTTGCATCACCAAACGATACATATCGTCAATCAATCTATTGATGTCGTCTTGATTAATTTCCTGATGCGTCGTGCTTCGGATGATAGACCCGCGATGTTGCAGACTTTTGATGTGTTGACCTGCAATACCCACATTGATGCATTTAATATTCACCCCTGATTTTGCCTCAGCTTCTTTCACAGCAGCTTTGATTGACTCTACGGTATTATCAATATTGATGACCACGCCGCGTTTCACCCCGATAGATTCGGCAGAACCATAGCCGAGGATTTCAATTTTACCATATTGACTTTGACGACCTACGATAGCAGCTATTTTGGTGGTGCCGATGTCTAAACCTACAATGATTTCTGATGTTTCCATATTTTTGTTTTTATTTTATGAGCAAATTACTTGTCCTTTATAACTTATATTGATTGTATCGTATTTATCCCATGCATTGATAAACTCCGCTTTTTTATAAAATATTTTAAGCTTATCAAACTTTTCAGGAATATTTTTTTCGTCTCCAAAGATAATAATATGTTTGCCAACAGCGGGAATTAATTCTATGTCTCCGTTTGGATTCATATAAAGTTGTTGTATTTGTGCTTTCCAAAAAGCATCTTTGTTGATATATTTTGAGATTTGATAGACGGCTTTCAACGATTTATAGGATTTGGAGGAATCATCGGCAACTTGCGCGGAGTCCACTGCGAGACACACGGTGTTCCAATATATATCGGGAATAAAGCCGTTGGCAAACACAACACGTGCAGTTTTTCCTTGTATGATGGGCATCAAACGTCCGTCGCTAGTGATATAGAAGCATTGATTTGAGAGGTTTTGGATGCGGGCAATGGGCACACGCTGAATGATGTCAATATTCACCGTGCCATCAATGCTTGTGTAAACTTTTGAACTGAACACGAAGGGGTTTTGGTTAATTTGGGATTCGAGTTTTTGAATGTTTATCTTAGATAGAGAACTATTTACGAGGGAATCGCCCGAAGATGCGACGTAGGATTTCACTTCTTGCTCGCTTATAAATATGCAATCTGAAGGTGCTACGATAGAAATTTTAACTTGGGGACATTTGTTTCTGTTGTATCGCTCAACAACAAAGACCACCAAGGCAATAAATAATACTATGCTGAGTGACCAAATGACGATTCTAAAGATTTTGTTTTTCATTTAAATCTGTTGTTAAGAATGGATTCAATGGGTTGAACTAATTGGTCAATGTCGCCGGCACCTATCGTTAAGAGCACTTCTACGTTCGCATGTTTTAATTCCTTTAAAAGCATGTCCTTTGAGAGAATTCTTTTGTTTGTGATTGTCATTTTGCCCAATAACAATTGGGATGTAACGCCCTCGATAGGGAGTTCGCGAGCAGGGTAAATATCGAGTAGGATAGCCTCATCAAGTGTGTCCAACACATGAGCAAAATCGTCGGCAAAATGCAAGGTACGCGAAAACAAATGCGGTTGGAAGATGCCTGTGATTTTTTTTGTGGGATACATTTCCCGAACAGCGCTAATGAAGGCTTTCAGTTCTTCAGGATGATGAGCATAATCATCAATGAAAATCGCTGAAGGATTTTCAAAGCGATAATCAAAGCGCCGAGCAATCCCTTGATACGTTTGGATGCCATGCTTA
This sequence comes from uncultured bacterium, assembly GCA_903858655.1. Taxonomy (GTDB): domain Bacteria; phylum Bacteroidota; class Bacteroidia; order Bacteroidales; family CAIWKO01; genus CAIWKO01. Next base: position 5,210 of record CAIOJS010000101.1, read on the forward strand.
ATTTGCTCCATACTTATTCCCTGCAGATAGCAAGCGGCAGCCGCTGCAATGGCATTCTCGATGTTGTGTCTGCCCGGAGTTTTAATCTCAATGGAAATTTCTTCTCCAAGAAGACAAGCCATGAAATGAAAGCGGGAGTTCTGTAACGAAATATCTTTAGCATAGAAATCAGCCATAGCATCTAAACCGTAAGAATAGGAAGTAACACCTTCCAAAATGGGAATGGAAAGCGTATGTTTGTAAATCAGCTTGCCTTTAGGCTTTATACGTTGCGCAAAAAGATGGTAAGACTCTTCAAGTTTCTTTTTGTCTGAATAGATGTCCAAATGATCGGCATCAATGGCAGAAATTATGGCAATATCGGGATTGAGCCAAAGGAAAGAACGGTCGTATTCGTCAGCTTCAACAACGATACATTCAGCCTTGTCGGATATAATGATGTTAGATTGAAAATTCCTTACAATACCACCAATAAAGGCATTTATCTTGATATCTGAAGTATGAAGTATGTGAGAAATTGACCCCGTAATAGTAGTCTTCCCGTGAGTTCCTGCTACAGCAATGGAGAAATAATCCGATGAAATCATCCCTAATATTTCCGCACGCTTTTTTATGGGAATGTTATGATGGATGATATGCTGGTATTCGACATGAGAAACAGGAATAGCAGGGGTGTAAACAACCAAATCCACATGGGCAGGAATTTGCAGGATGTCTTCTTCAAAATGGATAGCAATTCCTTCTTCAATCAGCTTTTGAGTCAGTGGGGTTGGCGTTTTGTCATAACCGCTTACGGTGCAGCCCTGCGCTTTAAAGAAACGCGCCAATGCACTCATGCCTATGCCTCCGATGCCGAGAAAATAAATTGTATGTATATCCTTTATTTTCACTTTACTTTGTTTTAATCATACTTAGAATGATATCAGCAATAATTTCTGCTGAGTTTTTATGGGCAAAAGGAGCAATGTTTTCACTAAGTTCCCGACAAGATTTTTCATCTTGTAGCAATGCAATGGTCTTGTTGACAAGAGTTTCTTGAGCATCAATATCCTTCACCAATATGGCTGCTTTGTGGTTAGAAAGTGCTAAAGCATTTTTCGTTTGATGATCTTCCGAAACATTGGGCGAAGGCACTAAGATTACGGGTTTTTGCACCAAACAAATTTCCGAAATAGCTATGGCACCCGCTCGAGAGATGATAACATCCGCAGCAGCATACGCATAATCCATCTTTGAAATAAAAGCATAAGGTTGAATACCGAATTCCTGAAAGGGTACACAAGCTTGTTGTGCTTTTTCGAAATAGGGTTTGCCTGTTTGCCAAATAAGCTGAATATTGTTTTGCTTAAACATCTCTAAGTTTGCACCAATACTTTCATTGATGGTTCGAGCACCCAAACTACCACCAACAATTAAGACTGTTTTTTTGCTTCCATCAAGATTAAATGTCTCGAGTCCATGCTCTCTTTTGCCTTGCAGTTTGGTGATATCTTGACGAACAGGGTTGCCGGTTAAATATATTTTGTTGATAGGGAAGAATTTGTCCATACCATCATAAGCCACGCAAATGCGATCAACTTTTTTGGATAGAATTTTGTTAGTGATACCCGGATAGGAATTTTGTTCTTGAATAATGGTTGGGATTTTTTTCTTTGATGCAATACGTAATATGGGACCACTTGCATACCCACCAACACCGACCACTGCATCGGGTTTGAATTGTTTGATAATGCTCTTTGCCTTACGTAAACTCGACATTAGTTTTAAGAGAACTGTGATATTCTTGAATGTGAGTTTCCGTTGAAACCCACTAATATTTAATCCTATTATTTTATATCCGGCTTCCGGCACTTTCTCCATCTCCATGCGTCCATTCGCTCCCACGAATAAGATTTCAGTATCCGGGGATGCTTTCATAATGGCATTGGCAATGGCAATAGCAGGAAACACGTGACCTCCGGTTCCGCCTCCACTTATAATTATTTTATATTTCTGCTGTTGCATTTTCTGTGCTATTTTGAGATTCTTCTTCTTCAATGTGCTTTTCTGCATCTTCATTTGCCCTACTGATGCTCAACATAATTCCGATACCGATACTTGTGAACCAAATGGATGTGCCCCCCATACTCACTAAAGGCAATGGTTGTCCGGTTACAGGAAAAAGATCAACAACGATTGCCATATTAATCATCGCTTGAAATACTAATATGAAACAGATACCCAATCCGAGCAATGACCCAAACGTTGTATCACACTTCGTGGCAATACGAATCCCTCGAAACAATAATATAAGGTATAAAAAAAGGATAATGAATCCACCGATGAATCCGTATTCTTCAATTATTATAGCATATATAAAATCGGAATAGGCTTGTGGCAACATATTCCGTTGTGTACTGTTTCCCGGAAATTTACCGAAGATTCCACCTGTTGAAACTGCAATTTTAGATTGATTAATTTGATATACCTCGTCGGGATTTTGCTTTTTCTCATCACCAAAGAATGTCTCAATACGATTTTGCCATGTTCCTAAGCGTCCTTTTTTTGGAGAGTTCATTAATATCAAAATGAAGATACCGCCACTGAGTATCATTACCCCAATCAAATACACCATATATTTTGTACTGACACGCCCTACAAACATCAGTATTAAACAGGTTGCAAATAAAATGGCAGCAGTTGAGAAGTTAGCAGGAAGAATCAAAATGCAAATGATTACCACGGGAAGCATAATAGGCAAGAAGCTTGTTTTGAAATCTTTGATTTGGTCCTGTTTTCTCGAAATCAATCGTGCAAGATAAATAATGAGTGCAAGTTTTGCAAAGTCAGAAGTTTGAAAGTTAATATTTATAACAGGCAACGTAAGCCATCTGCTTGCTTCATTTAAACTTGAACCTGTTACTAAGGTTATAAATAATAAGGGTATGGCAATAAAAACTGCAATCTGAGAAATTCGTGAATATAATTGATAACGTATTAAGTGAGCCAAATACATCAGCCCCAAACCCATCACCATGATAAATAAATGTTTGATGAGATAATATTCTGTATTACCTGATTTGTTTCTGTAAGCAAGTGTGCCTGTTGAACTATATACTGCTAATATAGAAAACAACGACAGTATGAGTACAACCGCCCAAATTACCTTATCACCTTTCAGATTTTGCAGAAATTTACGCATAAAGATTTTTATAAATCGTAGATAGCTCTTTTAAATTGCATGCCGCGGTCTTCATAGTTTTTGAACAAATCAAAACTAGCACAAGCAGGAGAAAGCAAAACTATATCGTTCATAACACCTAATTTATAGGATGTTTCAACGGCTTCTTTCGCTGATGACGTTTCGATAATTAAAGGTGCCAAATCTGCAAAATCTTCAAATATCTTTGAATTGTCAATTCCCAAACATACTATAGACTTTACCTTTGCTTTCACCAATGGCTTTAGTATGGAGTAATCTTTGTTTTTGTCAAGCCCTCCTACTATCCAAATTACGGGGCGAGTCATACTCTCCAAGGCAAACCATGTTGAATTAGCATTATTGGCTCTAGAATCATTAATAAATTCTATACCATGTACTTTGGTTACATGTTCGATACGATGTTCGATACCTTGAAAATCGCTCATGCTTTCTTTAATTACTGTTTTGCGAATATCAAACAAACGATGGTTAACACCTGCTGCCATTGTGTGGTATATGTTGTTTCTCCCTTGTAATGCTAAAGTTTCTAATGTCATATTTGGTATATAAGTTTATATGTAAATAATTATTTTTCTTATCGAATCTTTAAAGTTATAATAGTTAATATCGCTAATAAAATGCCGATGATAACACAAAGCGAATCACAATTTTTGATTCATGATAGCCTGATTTTTGGTAATGATGATGTAAGGGTGACATTTTTAATATTCTTCTACCCTCACCAAATCTATGTTTGGTATATTTAAAGTATGAAACCTGCATAATCACTGAAAGACTTTGAATCAAGAAAATGCCGCACAGCAATGGAATCAATAGCTCCTTGCGAATAATAATGGCGAAAACTGCAATAATTCCACCTATGGACAAGCTTCCTGTGTCGCCCATAAATACTTGAGCCGGATAAGAATTATACCATAAAAAGCCAATACATGCACCAACGAAAGAGGCAATAAAAATTACTAACTCGCCAGTGTTTGGTATATACATTATATTTAAGTAGTTTGCAAAGAAACCATTACCCGAAACATAGGCTAGAACCGCCAAAGTAACACCAATGACGGCAGAGGTTCCTGTGGCGAGACCATCCAATCCATCCGTTAAATTTGCACCATTGGAAACTCCGGCAATTATAAAGATAACTATAGGTATAAATATCAAAAAAGCCCATTTTTGATACCCTTCCCCCAACCATGACAATAATGATGAATAATCAAATTCATTATTTTTTACAAATGGAATAGTTGTCTTTGTTGATTTCACAGATTCGCCTGAGAAAACAGATGGCGCCACGTCCTGATAATTTTCAATTTTGAACATATTCTGGGAAGGCACACAGTCGGTATATTTAATATGTTCTTTAATCACAACCGAGTTGTTAAAATATAAAGTCAAACCAACAATCAATCCTAAGCCCACCTGTCCAACAATCTTAAATTTACCTGCAAGACCTTTTTTGTTTTTCTTAAATACCTTAATATAATCATCAATAAAACCAATGGTTCCCAACCAAACTGTTGTCACAAGCATGAGAATAATATAAATATTTTGAAGCTTTGCAAAAAGAAGTGTAGGGATAAGGATGGCACTTAAAATGATGATGCCACCCATAGTTGGAGTGCCTTGTTTTTCAATTTGTCCTTGCAGTCCTAAATCGCGTACAGTTTCCCCAACTTGTTTGTATCGTAAATAATTTATTACCCTTTTCCCTATAATCATTGATATTATCAAAGATGTAATAATAGCTAATCCAGCACGAAATGAGATGTACTGCATTATGTTTGCCCCTGGGAAATCGAAATGATTGCGTAAGTATTCAAATAAATAGTACAACATAATTATAGATTCATTAAGTCATTAATAATTTGTTTATCATCAAATGGTGTTTTTACACCTTTAATATCTTGATATTTTTCATGCCCCTTTCCTGCTATTAATATAATATCTCCGGGATTTGCCAAGGCATACGCCGTTTTAATTGCTTCTTTACGATTCTCAATCATTAGCACTTTTTTCCTTTTAGAAACAACTACTTCGGCAAGCATCTCGTTCATGATAGTCTCAGCATTTTCGTATCGTGGGTTATCAGAAGTCAAAATAACTTTATCGCTCTTATTTACGGCAATCTTAGCCATTTCAGGACGTTTTGTCTTGTCGCGATCACCTCCGGCGCCAACAACGGTAATGATTTTTTCATTTCCGCTTCTAATGGACGCTATGGTTGATAGTACATTCTTTAGAGCATCAGGAGTATGGGCATAATCCACAATGGCAACAACCTTATTTCTATCAATAAAACTCTCGAAACGACCTTCAACAGATTCTAAGTCACTCAATACCGTTATGATTTCGTCTCGATTCTGACCAAGTAAGAGAGCTGCCCCATAGATTGCAGTTAAATTGTATGCATTAAATTTCCCCATAAGCCTGCACCAAAATTTATCTCCATCAAGGTTTAATTGCATCCCTCCAAATTGATTTTCCACGATTCTGCATTTAAAATCAGCAGGTGATTGAAGACTGTAATAGTACTTTTTAGCTTTGGTATTCTGCACCAGAATCCTGCCATTTATGTCATCTATATTGGTGAGCGCAAAAGCTTTAAAAGTCAAATTGTCGAAGAACCCTTTTTTAGCTTTAATATAATTCTTAAATGTTTTATGATAATCAAGGTGGTCATGTGTAATATTTGAAAAGATGGCTCCTGCAAACTCGAGTCCTGCAATACGATGCTGGCAAATAGCATGAGAGCTCACTTCCATAAAGCAGTACGCACAACCCATTTCAACCATTTTTGCCAAAAGTCCGTTTAAAACATAAGGATCCGGTGTGGTATGTGTTGCCGGATAGATTTCGTCATTAATGATATTACTAATGGTTGAAATCAAACCTACTTTATAGCCTAGCTTTTCAAACATTTTATACAGCAAGCTAGCAGTGGTTGTTTTTCCATTTGTTCCAGTTACGCCAACCAATTTGAGTTTTTGAGATGGATGATCAAAATAATTGGAACAGATATGACCTAAGGCGAAACTACTGTTTTGAACTTTAACGTATGTTATATTTGGTTCCTTATGCTCAGGAAATATTTCACAGACAATAGCAATTGCTCCTTTGTCTATCGCATCTTGAATATAACTATGTCCATCTACTTTGGTTCCCATTACGGCTACAAATAAACAGTCAGAAGGTATTTTAGATGAATTGAATGATAGTGACTCAATAGCAATCTCGGTCGAGCCAACTATTTCAAGGACTCCTGCTTTAACTAATATATCTGTTAGATTCTTTTTCATGTAAATCAACTAACGGTTAAGGTTATAATTATTTGTTTGTTGACGCCTATTCTTTCTCCCGGTTTCAGTGATTGACTTGATACAGTTCCTTTACC
>CAIOJS010000102.1 GCA_903858655.1 uncultured bacterium
GTGGAACTATGGCAAAGAGTATGATTTCCCATTTCAATAATCTAATGCGGAATCTGGGTTAAATGCAATAATTTTTTTACCTATCCAACGCACTCCCTTGCGCACGTGCCAGCTGACATTCCCTTGGACTTTTAATCTATCATTGCCTTTCATCCAACAAAATTATTTAATAGCCATAGTAAAATAACAATCTAATCTAGGTAGAATTCTTTATAATTATGTAAATATACTAAAATCGCATTTCAATGTAGTCGAATCGCATTCCGCAAAAATTACAATGCACATCGCAATTCTATAACAATAAACATAAATAGCTCGAAACCTAGCAGTTTTATAGTCTAAAGCCAAAAACCTTTAATTTTCTAAGTGGTCTCCGTACCTCCGTGATTTTAATCCAGTCAAGCAGCCCTACGAAGACTTCTTCAAACAGCTTTTCTCGATACTTAACTTGTATATGTCAGTTGAAGGCTTGCTTGTTGCAGTCTTATCCACCAATCCGATACCGAATTTCTGAACATCTATCACTGCCGTGAACACTTCATGCTTTTGAATCAACTCCCAAGCACGAACCATCCCCCCCGACCAATTCACATCATCGAAAATCAACACACATATATCGGATAGATAGGGTAGGAGTTGGATGAAATAATCGTAGGTAGCCTTTTCGTCATGATGCCCGTCAATAAACACATAGTCCACCGTCTTGAGTTCGTTCAGTAGGGCGGGCAACACATCAGAGAATCTGCCTGCTTTCACATCAAAGTTGCTTAAACCCAAAGCGCTTAGATGTCCTCTAGACACTTCGCAAAGATTTGGAGAGCCTTCGATGGTAATCAACCGACCTTCTTTGCTGGATTGCAAAGCAAAACACTGATAGGCAGCCGAAACTCCAATACAGGTGCCCATTTCGATACAATTTTTGAAATCAAACGCATTTACTATTTTGTATAAAGCACGCGCATACGCAGGGCGGGAAGAAGGGCTGGAAGCCAAGTAGCCGATAGTGAATTGCGAAGCGATACCGTGACTCATTTCCTCCTCTGTGCGCTTGGATTCGGAGTTGCCTGCGCCGAAATCTTCTATTTGCACCATTTGTTTCGACTGCATTTTCTCTTGTCTAAAGCCTTCCAGCTTGGTGAAGAGTTCTTTCTCGGCGCTTGTGAAGTCATTCTGAATGACAGAGCGCAAGGCTTTCCCGATTTTAATTAGTTGGTTGTTACCCGAATTCATTAAAGAATCGAGCACTACAGGGTTGGTCTTCTTCCGTTTGCAGGTTTCACGACATTTTTGAATTTTTCTGAGGACTTTTGTTACGATACGCATCATGATTTGAACTTAAATATTACTAATCTGGAATTTTCTGCTAAAATAAATAATTTTTTGATTCCGCCAATGAATATTCTTTATTTTTTAATTTTCATAGAAAATAACGCTCCCAATCAAGTGTATTCCTAGCGTTTGATTTTTAAGTTGTTTAAAGCGGTTCTGTCAGGTTTTGTCATGTTAAACTGTCATTTTGTCATAAAAAATGTTATGAAATTTTGTGCATTGATAAATTTGAATTAATTTTGTCAAAGTTAATTTTAGACAATGGACATACAAGCTATCAAACAACGATTCGGGATTATCGGTAATTCTAAGGTATTAGAGTTATCCATAGATGTTGCCCGTCAAGTTTCCCCGACGGATTTAAGCGTTTTAATTACGGGCGAATCGGGTTCGGGAAAAGAAAACTTTCCGCAAATTATTCACCAATTAAGTGCGCGCAAGCATGGACCTTATATTGCCGTGAACTGTGGTGCTATCCCTGAAGGCACTATAGATTCAGAGCTTTTCGGTCATGAGAAGGGTTCTTTTACGGGAGCGCACGAAGCACGTAAAGGATATTTCGAGGTGGTGAATGGTGGTACCATCTTTTTGGATGAAATTGCCGATATGCCTATTTCTACTCAAGCACGTCTGTTGCGGGTTTTGGAATCGGGAGAGTTTATTCGGGTGGGTTCTTCAAAGGTGATAAAGACCAATGTGCGCATCATTGCCGCTACCAACGTGAACCTGACAGATGCCATTCAACATGGGAAGTTTCGTGAGGATTTGTATTATCGTTTGAACTCTGTGCCGATTATCGTTCCGCCATTGCGCGACCGTAAGGACGATATCTTATTGTTGTTTCGGAAATTCGCATCCGATTTCGCCGAGAAATATAAGATGCCTGTAATTGTTTTGGATGAAGAAGCGCAAAGTTTGATATTGAATTATCGTTGGCCCGGCAATATCCGTCAGTTGAAGAATATCACCGAACAAATCTCCATCATAGAAAAACAACGGAACATCAACGCACAGACGCTGACAAGATATCTGCCACAAATTTCGATGAGCCGACTACCTGTGTTGTTGAAGAATCAAGGAGACAACATGGAGCTTTCGGAGCGCGACATTCTCTATCGTGTGCTGTTTGAGATGCGTAAGGATATCACCGAATTGAAACACTTGGTGGTAGAGATTTTGAATGATGATGGCACTTCTGCTAACATGCAAGATAAAAAAGCGCAGTTTTTGGATAACTTCGATAATGAATTTCAGCAGGATTTCAAGAAGGATGAAGACATACATATTCATCAGCCGGAAGTGGATAGTGCGGAGCCTGTTCCTTATTCGGACGTGTATGAGGAGAGTCTCTCTTTGCAGCAGCGGGAGGTGGATGTGATTAAGCGGGCTTTGGAGAAGTATCGCGGACGCAGGAAAAACGCAGCCAAAGAATTGGGTATCTCGGAACGCACTTTGTATCGCAAAATCAAAGATAACGATCTTGATTATTAAGGGAGCCTATTTTGAAAATAGCTGTAAATACTCGTTTATTACTAAAAAATAAACTTGAGGGAATTGGGTGGTTTACTTACGAAACCCTGAAACGCATTACACAGGATCATCCTGAGCATACCTTTTATTTTATCTTTGATCGTCCGTATGATGTGGAGTTTATCTTTGCAGAGAATGTGATTCCCATGGTCATTGGTCCGCAAGCCCGGCATCCGCTTTTGTTTTATGCGTGGTTTGAGTTTTCTATCCCAAGAGTGCTGAAGCGCATTGATGCAGACCTGTTCTTGTCGCCCGACGGCTACATTTCTCTATCAACCAAAGTCCCGACACTTGCCGTGATTCACGATTTAAACTTTGAGCACTATCCGAAAGACCTTCCGTGGATTATCACGAAATATTACCGCTACTTCTTTCCTCGCTTTGCGAAAAAGGCTGATAGAATTGCAACGGTTTCGGAGTTTTCTAAGCACGATATTCATAAGCTATATGGCATCCCGAATGAGAAGATAGATGTAGTATATGACGGTGTGAACGAACAATATCATCCCGTATCGGAGGCTGTTAAAAGTGCCACGAAAAAGGAATTCTCTGTAGGGTGCGACTATTTTATCTTTATTGGGGCACTGTTGCCCCGCAAGAATCTGAAGAATTTGTTTCTTGCATTCGACATATTTCGAAGTACGCATCAGGCGGATGTGAAGCTCTTGATAGTGGGAGCAGAGAAATGGTGGACAGGTGAGATGGAGCAGACTTTCAACCATCTTGAGTATAAAAATGACATCCTTTTTACAGGTCGGGTGGCGGCTGAGGACCTTAATAATTTGCTTGGCAGCGCCCTCGGACTCACTTACGTGTCCTATTTTGAAGGCTTTGGCATTCCGATTTTAGAGGCTTTTCATTGCGACACGCCCGTTATAACGTCCAATGTGAGTTCTATGCCTGAAGTAGCGGGTGATGCTGCTTTGCTTTGCGACCCGTTTAACCCCGAACATATTGCTGCTGCGATGGGTAAAATTGCGAAAGATGCGAACTGCCGCGAAGCCCTTATCGCGAAAGCGAAAGTTCGTCGCAACCTGTTTTCATGGAACAGAACAGCCGCCTTGTTGTGGGAAAGCATGGAAAAGACTGCCAAAAAGTAGGCTGAGGCTGCTTACTGTTCGACTGCATTGGAATTGAGTTTAAAAACTAATCGAGAGACTTTCCTGCATGCATATCAAAGTATGTGAACACATAGCTTGCTTTTGGATTGATATGGCGACCGAGCTGTTGCTTGATTTGGGTGCAAACATACGGCTCAATATTCCCGGTCATTTCATAATAGTTTACCAAGTTCTCCGCACTCATGATGCCTAAGCAGAAAGTCATGTAAAAATCTTTTGGGAAAGTGTTGCGCAGCTTAATAATATATAAGCTTTCGTCGAGACGTCGTTGTATCGGCTCTTGATGTGGAATGATTTTCTCAGTGATAAGTTGCCTAATTTTCGGCATGTTCTCGGAAGAAAATTCAAGCGGAAATAGTTGCGCCGAAAGTTCTCGCAGGTCATTCTTGAATGGAATGAGTGGAATGCGAACGTTTTCGCGAGAATGAAGCAATTGCTCGTAATTCAAAGAAGGTAGAGGTGGGGTATTCCACAATGGAACAGAAATAAACTCAAAATCTTGGTCTTCGGATGCTTGTAGTAGGGTTGGTTTAAAGAGCTTATCTACCATAGTGTCAAATGCTAAAAGTTTCTTTTGTTCAATTATAGTCTCCGTTAAGTCAGCTATATACCAATCTTCCTTAGTGGGGTCATAATTATAATCAGAGAACCATATATTCCATATCTTCTTTTCAATAAAAGGGATTAAGCTCAACACCTGAGTCTTTTCGAACATAATCTCAACATCTAACTTCATGATCTTGCGCATTTGTTTCAATCGTTGATGATACCCTGCAATAGCCACGAGAACTTCTTTACTCTTATGCTTCAAGTTCCTCATTTGTTTTATCATCGGCTGAAGCTGATTGAAAACTCCCAAGACATCCTTTTGGTCATCCGTGGTGGGAAAGAAACTAGGAACTAATCTTTCCACTATTTCATCTTTCCATGTATCAATATTCATGTAAAGAATGATATAATTTGCGCTTCTCGTAGAATAGGTGATGCTGTCTGACAACAATATGAAAGGATGTATGTAGAATTTGTCGAATTCAGACGAACCCCCTTCGCTAATTCTGTGATAAAAATTAATATCCATCTTAATTTCTTTTAATGATTTATACTTCCATCGAACCCCCATCGGACCAATGGAGTTGGCAGTTTTCGCGTTAACGTGTTTCGTCAGCGTGGGGAAATCGCCGTAGTCATCCGTTACGTCAGGGGCAAGATACAGAACGTCGAAGATTTGAAC
>CAIOJS010000103.1 GCA_903858655.1 uncultured bacterium
CGCCGATCCGGAAGGCGCGCCGATAGATCAGGGCATAGCCGGCGACAATGTTTGATACCACGGAGGAGGAGCCGATGGAAATGAGGACGCCCAAAAAGATGGATATTCCCTTAAAGACGCCCGAATCAGATCCCGGGATGAAGGGATAGGCAATCATGATGGCCAAAACGATCACGAGAAAACGGACCAGTGTGTAGGTGGGTTTTGCCCATTCGGGATAAAAGTTCTCAAGGTTGATGGTGCCCTTCTCGATGCCATCAAAGAATGGTCTTAATAATTTCAGTACATAGGATGTGAGCATCCCCAGAATGACAATAAAGACAAGATTGGGGATGTAAGTCAGTACCGCCAAGCCTAATGTCTTTGTCGGTTTCAGAATGAATTCTAGAAGTTCTTGTGCAATCCCCCGGGTCTGGGGAAATAAAGACAGGGTGAATTGGATATAAACATAGAGGGCAAATAAAAAAATGACGGTAAAAATAATCTTCACCGTCCCGTTCAGTATAGTGCGAACCGAATCCGCCCGGATTATTTCAAAGTCCTGTATGCGAAGGGAAGAACTTTTTTTCTGCATCAGGGACTCGATAGCTACATTGGACCGCCTGTAAAGCAGGCGCAGCAGAAGGGCCAAGCCAATCAGCACCATAGTTGCGATGGCGGCATAAAGCACAGACTGTAGAAGATTCCTGACGCCGTATTCCTCCTGATAACTGGCAATAGCTTTGCGCAATATCGCCGCATTGGTTTCGGCCAGTTCTTTACTCGTCTGTCCCCTCAGGCGCGCTTCTTTATGGAACACGGACATGATGATCCGGTCTCCGGCCAAAATATCAGTGCTGTCATCAGCCTCGGCAACCGTGATGGAGTTGACTCGGAAGTAAGGATCCTCGGCAAGTTTGCGAATACGCGCCGAGATTGCCGCCGCCCGTTCCTCTGCCGATAAGGACTTGAAACCGGAATGAATCTGAAAGAGAACCTCTTCTCCCAAAAGGACGGGCCATGACTTGTCCTGCTTACCATGAATGGACTTGGCGGGCATCCCGGGTTTGGTGGACTGGGCCTGAACAAAAAACCCTGACCAGATCAAAAGGAACAAAACGACAACCCATGTAAACTTCAAACGCCACATATGATTCCTCATCAACATTAGCTTCCCGTGCATTTCTTCGCTGTATAATCTTATGATTTATACACAACCTCTCAATATGCCGTCAATATAAAAGAAACTTCTAATGCGGACCTAATAGGTCGTCCAGCCGCCATCAGTCGCATAAATGGCTCCGGTCAGATTTGATGCCTCGTCGGAAAGCAAAAACAGAATAGTAGACGCCTGTTCCCAAACCGTTGCCATACGATGGCTGGAATCAGTCGCCATGAGTAGGCTCTGCGTCTTCAACAGGGCCATGCTCGGTTCGCTCCTGCCCGCCTCCTTCTGTTCCTTCATTTGCGCCACAACATATTTGAATGCCATATCAACCATGGGGGTGTCCGTGGCTGCCATATTCACCGAGTTTATCCTTATCCCGTAAGGTGCGTAGTCTATAGCCGCCTGTCTGGTTAGACCAGTGACAGCGTGCTTGCTGGCCACATAAGCGGAGTTGCCACCCAGACCGGTCATGCCAGCGATTGAGCCTATGTATACTATAGATCCGCCTTTACACTGTTTCACCATCTGTCTCAGTTCCGAGCGCATCGACTTGAAAACACCCGTGGCGTTCACATCGAGGAGCATCTGCCAGTATTCGTCCGTGGCGTCATGGACCCTGCTCGGCCAGCGTCCCTTGTTCTTTTCATAATTGAATTCTTCGCCGGAATATATGGC
>CAIOJS010000104.1 GCA_903858655.1 uncultured bacterium
CTTAATCCTCTTCTTCATCATCTTCATCTTCATCTTCTTCATCATTTTTAAACAGCCTTGGATCATGGTTAGGATTGCGTCGTATTGCATCTAGAATGGCGTCTCGTAACCTTTGATTATCGTAAATTAGTGACGGTAGACCACGATCTGCGTAGGTGACATACATATGTAGTGTTTTAAGAGCGTCCCTTGTAAGATTAGTCGCGATAATATCGATGAGTTTGATTGGGGTATTATTGTAACCGTCCTCTAAATAGTGATCAAATAAAAGGTCGGTTGCCCGTTCACCATCTATTTCATTCCAAGGAACAGTATCCCAGTCACCAGTTATTTCATCGGCGACAACCATAGTAAGATCAAGATTTTCGGTGATAATTTTTCTCCTATTATTTATGTATTCTAATGTCTCATTATTTATAAATTTAACCCGGTCGTTGTCTATACCCCGATTGTCTGCGATAAACTGTACTAGACGCCCAATTGTGTCTCCTGGATGAGTTCCAAGCAATAATGCAGGTTCAATACCTGCTACATCCCTAATTGTAATACTGAATCCGTTGGCATGACCATTATGACCATTATGACCATTTCGAATTCGATAGCTCATTTTATTTATAGTAGTTTTTATAAATTATAAATTTTAATTTCTTACATCTTAACTAAAAATACACGGTAGCTCTTACTGATAATCTGATACTGTCCTTCGTATTTATAGAGAAAACGGTTTACACCTTCGTATGGGCTTTCTAATGGTTTGCCAAGATTGTAGACATAGTCATCAATTACCATCATTCCGCCCTTCTCTAGCAATTGGAATGCCAACGTCATATCGAGATAACAGTCAAGAGCCAAATGACTGCCGTCTATGTAGATAAAATCGAATTTACCTGTATTCTTCGTGACGAGATTCATCAATACAGCGTTCGAATCGCCCTTGTAAACAGTAACACGATCGGTTAGACCCGCCGTAGAAATATTATGACGGAAAGAGTCCTCTACCTTTAACTCATCCATCGATTCCAGTAATTGAGTTTCATCGTATTTTTTCCAACTATCGATGGCCGTTCCAACCGACCCGGGGATTTGACGCATGATCTCAATCAGTGACATACCGGTATACACCCCTACTTCGAGAACACGAGGTTTTTCTCGACGACTTTCATTAAACTTGCCAATCATCTCCATAAACACTTGTTTGTGACCTACTGGAACGTCGCTTACCCAATTGTATAACCCTTTGTATTGATAAGGCTCTGTCAGAATATAAGTATCCAACATATCGGTAGCGCGATTTTCCCACGATCGATTTAATGACCATTCGTAGTTTCGCGTAATTAAGTTGGTTTCGTCGGTTTCTCCTGTAAGATACGGCGTCATCTTATCGAGCGCGCGTTTTTGCCACTCCGGTGTCATAACATCCTCAACTTTTTCGATCGGAATAACTAGCCCACGATCGCCTACCGTATTCTGCAATGCCGCCAAATTATTGGTAACAACAAGAGTCTTGCTACGAGCGGCTTCAAGCGCCGTCAGACAAAATGTCTCCATAAAAATACATGGATAAAACCAAATACCGGCCTCGTTCCACGCATTTGCCAATGTCTTCTTATCTACCCACCCGTGATACTTAATATTGTGTGTATTACCGTAGACACCAAGCAGACGTCGAATTTCGACCATTTGTTCGGTCGAGTTTTCGTTGACCCATTTTCCGTTTACGTCGGCGTAAATATGCAAGGAAGCAATCGGTTGAATACGAAGAATCGACGGCCACATTTGAAGAAGGGGGAGAAGCCCTCGATTCGGAAAAGAGGAGTAAATAAATTGGTATTTATTTTTATTATTTGTATCATTCGAAGCATTCGATGACGCGATTCCATAGTAAAAGGGAACCGTTCGATCCTTCAACATCGGGAAATGTGCTAGGAAGTATTGGACATGCCATTCTGTCAAACAAAACACCTTTTTCAGCTTATGATCCAATGGAATCACAACGCCCGACGGCGATAAATCGTGCAATACAAGATACACATTTTCCGCGTGACCCTTGAATGTAAGCGGCAGGTATTCCGTAAAACGGCTGATGATGCACGTATGAACGTAAGTCTCGTTAATAAACTCCGGGTACTCTCTCAGATGACGGTACTCGACTCCCTCAAAATTCTCGGCGGCCGGACAATTGCAAAATACAATTACTTGAAATCGGCCATCGCGTTGAAGATATCGCGCCATTTCAATAATATAGGTCTCCGACCCGCCTACACCGCTTGTTATAATGTTACTGCCACTCCATGGCGCAAACCCTCCATCGGCCACAAAACATATAATCGGTTTTTCGGGGATTGTGATTTTTCTGTTTTTGGAATTCTTAACCTCATTCAATTTCTTAAAAATAAGATGCCATGCCATAATTTCATGGTACGAATCGTCGGTCGGTTTATTATGTTTTAGGTATAACTCGGAGGCGGCTTCGCCTGTTTGATAGTCTTCCATCCGATAACAAATCTTGGTAAGAAATTTAGGCAAGAAATGATAACTCAGAGTAGGTTTCAAACTGTACTGGCAATGAACGGGAAACCCAACTTCAAACCCTTTCTTGAAATAGGGATACGCCTTCTCGACATCGCCTTCAAGGTAATAGTGAATTCCAATGAAATACATCGATTCGGGCCTCGATTCGTCGATTTTATAACAATTTTCGTAGAGAGCCAGACATTCTTCCCAAGGCTTTTTCAACTGAAAATTGGCTAAACGCGCGGCTTCAAATACCGAGTCGATTCGTTCTTGAATAAACCCAGAATTGGTATAGGACGCTCGTTTGATGAAGTAGTGAAACGCTTTATCGTATTCTTTCAGAAGACTATACGTCTGCGCTAGATAATAGTACGTTCGAGGATTGCTTGGATCCTCTTCGACTTCCTCGAACAACAATTTCAGGTCCATCTGTTTTCGTTTCATGGTTCGTTCTTCCATATAGTCAAACCTGGCGTCCAGAATGCAGACATCGTCTTCCGGAATAA
>CAIOJS010000105.1 GCA_903858655.1 uncultured bacterium
ATAATATAAAGTACCTGATGCCGTATAAGTCAAAGTTGGGTCAGAGGCTCCATACACTTTTGATTTATCAACTGCAGTAACTGTCAATGCGGCTGCCTTGCTCACGCTTAAGGTTCCGTTTACATGCGATACTTCATAATTTGTAGCAGTGCCTCCCGTAGCCGTTATGTCATGTGTTCCGTAGGTTGCGGCGGCTCCAGTGGTGGTACTCAAACTTACACCTGATATAACGGAATAGGTGTCGCTATAATATAAAGTACCCGATGGAGTATAAGTTAAGGTTGGATCAGTTGCTCCATACACTTTTGATTTGTTGTCGGCAGTAACTGTCAATGCGGCTGCCTTGCTCACGGTTAATGTTCCGGCAACATGCGTTACCTCATAATTTGTAGCCGTGCCACCTGAAGCCGTAATCGGATGTGTTCCATAAGTTGCGGATGCTCCCGTTGTTGTGCTTAGACTAACACCTGCTATTACTGAATAGGTGTCGCTATAATATAAAGTACCCGATGCCGTATAAGATAATGTAGGATCTGTTGCTCCATAAACTTTTGATTTGTTGTCGGCAGTAACTGTCAATGCGGCTGCTTTGCTCACGGTTAATGTTCCCGCAACATGCGTTACATTATAGTTAGTAGCTGTGCCGCTAGAAGCTGTTATGGTATGTGATCCATAAGTTGCTGCTGCTCCTGTTGTGGTACTTAGATTAACACCTGTAATAACGGAATAGGTGTCGCTATAATATAAAGTACCCGTTGCCGTATAAGTCAAAGTTGGGTCGGTTGCGCCATAAACTTTCGATTTGTTGTCGGCAGTAACTGTCAATGCTGCTGCCTTACTCACGTTTAATGTTCCCGCAACATGCGTTACATCGTAGTTAGTTGCTGTACCGCCAGAAGCCGTAATCGGATGCGTTCCGTAGGTTGCGGCTGCTCCTGTGGTGGTACTTAAACTAACACCTGTTATTACTGAATATTGATCGCCATTATATAAAGTGCCCGTTGCCGTATAAGTCAAAGTTGGGTCAGAGGCTCCATACACTTTTAATTTATCAACTGCCATAACTGTTAATGGGGCTTTATTCACTGTTAAGATAAATGCATCAGAAGTAGTTTCACTGCAAACGCCGCTTTTCACAACAGCTCTGTAATACCATGTGCCGGCAGCCGATGGATATTCAGAATAGGTTGCATTAGTGTTAGCCACATCTTCCCAAGCACCGGAGTTTAATTGTCGCTGCCAATGTTGTATAGTTCCGGTATAGCTTCCCAATGTCATTATGCCACTTGAAGAACCATACGTTGTTGGAGTGGTTCCTGTAACACTACCACCAATGGAAGCAGGATGAACCAAGAAAGCTCCCGAAACTGCACTTGTTACCGTTCCACAAGTGCCCGTTACCACACAGTAATAATATAATGTGCCGGCAACAGCAGAAGATGGAGTATAACTATCGGAACTTGTTCCAACAGAGATTCCACCTGATGTAGTTGCGCTGGTATTGCTAAACCAATGATACACTAAAGTGCCTATACCACTAGCTGTAACGCTAATGGGCGAAAATGCTACATTGATACAACGTGTTTGTGCATCTGTAGATTGACTACTGATGGCAGTAACTGCATTGTTTGTTAATACCACAATATCGGTTGAGGCAGTGCAAGGACTGTTTGAAACGGTCCAGGTTAAGGTAGCACTTGTGCCTACAGGAACTAATGTAACACCGGAATTATATGCAGAAGGCGATGTGACGGTTGCCGTACCACTTGTAACGCTCCAAGCGCCTGTACCAACAGCAGGATCGTTGCCTGCTAAGGTAAAACTACCGTTATTGCAATTCGTTTGGTCATCACCTGCCGCGGCAGGGGTTGGAGGTTGCGATACATTAATAGTTACAGATGCACAACCAGCACTGTATTGCGAATTGTTATAATTCCTAGCATAATAGGTGGTGTTTCCCGTGGGGGATACAGTGATAGGATTGCCTGTCGTTACTAAAGTTGAACCACAACCTCCCGTGTACCAATACACCGTTCCCACAGCTCCATTCGCCGTGAGTTGCGTGTTGGAGCCATTGCAAATAGGATTACTTGTAACAGAAATTGATGAAGGATTGCCTGGTGCAGGGTTACTTGATGTATTCACTGTGATAGAATTTGAATTTGGACTCTCACCAGTCCCATTTACTCCACGCAATCTGTAATGATATGTGGTGCCTGCTGATAAACCTGTTACAGGATATGTGAGGACATTACCTACATTTAAACCATTATAACCACTAACGAAACTTGAAAAATTCGCTTGGGTAGATACATCAAGAACATAGGACGTAGCGGGATAGGGATCTCCAGAAGCTGCCTGCCAATTTGCCTGAAAACTTGTTGATAAAACACTAGTGGCTGCTGTGGCAGTGGGCGGCTGAGGGACATAAGTTATATTACAGTCTGTTTCTCCACTACCTCCTGTTTTGGCTAGGGTAATATTTGTAGGGTTATTCGAATAATTCGTAATCAATAAGATATAATAATCACCCACAACAGCATTAGGTATATCAATTACTTCAATAGCAGAAGATGAGTAACTGCAATCAGTGACTTTTCCAGCAGTAAGAGAACCACAGGAGTTTTGAGAAGGGAAAGGTCCCCACAAACAAAAATCGACATCTTTACCTAAATTATTAGTTTCAGTAATATTAATAGTACCAGCAGTTCCAATTTTTAAGAAAAACCATGCAGGATTTGGATATGAGCTGAGACAATTATAAGATGGACCGGATTCTGCCGTTCCCGTATTCACACCTGCCGGATATGTTGCACCCGACGCAGTGCAAAATGGTGTAGCATTTCCGCATAGACCGTTGTTTGAGGATCGGTAAGAGCCAGAATTACTAGTACTGTTTGCGCCTGTTTTTGCATTTTGCAAGCCTGTTGCTACCTGCTGAAACCATCCATTTTGCATTGCTTCCTGATGAAGAGCAGGATCAGCATTTATGATAGCAGTTTTGCTTTGAATAGCTTTTTTGTAGGTGTTGTAAAACTGCTTAATTTCAGTGGATTTTTTTGTTTTTTTGACGATTTGTGCATGTAGTGAAAGGTTGCCACCAATCATGAACAACATAATTAATAAGTAAATAATTTTTTTCATACTATTTTTGTTTAAGGTTTCCTACTCTAATGGCTTTTCGGATAACGCCCCCGACAACTGCCTTGTCGGGACAGTCCCCGACAAATACCTTTTCGGGACAGGTCCCCAATGGAATTTGCCTTATCGGGTCAAGTTTGTTTTTTTACGTGGTAGGTCTATTCCACATCAATGTCTTATGATAAACCGTAGGGGGAAGTTGTAGGTTCAATTTTTTCTGCATAAAAAGCAAGAGTTTCATCCACGAAATGAAACTCTCGCTTGAATTGATTTTTTTTATTGCCAATCTTTAGTTCGGAATGGAATAGTTTGGTAAATCAATCTTTCGCCATCGGGGAAGATGCCAAAAAGACGGATAAGCAATTTTGTGTCCGAAGGCACATTGCGAAGGGTCATTTCGGTGATTGAGCATGACCATTTGTGTTTAAAATCGGCTTCTTCACCTTCAACCACCAAAGCCAATTCTGCACGATAAGCACCAGCTTTAGCATATTTTGGATATGCCAAAACAACTTCATTAGCATAACTGCCATCTGCAGCAACTAATTCTTTTTTCACCGATTGTTTGCGGGGAGCATACAATTCAAAACCCATGCTGATAGGCAAAATGGCATCGTTGGTTTCGTTGGCAATCACTTCCGTATATTCAGCCATGTCCCAATAATAACCGGCTAAAATGTCTAATTGTTCATACATTTTTTCAGTCGCTTCGTGGTCGCCTGTCAGATGTAAGGTGTAGTATTCCATTACTTTGGCAGTAACAAGTTGGATGGCTGCTTTGGTGTGTGGGGGACTAACTATCACAGCGTGCTCCGCAATTTGATTCGCAACATTGTTGTTGCGCTCAATAATAATCAACACCGGCTTTTTTCCAAGTGTTTTTCTTACTTTTATAGTTCTTTTCATTGTTTTTTGGATTTTGGTTAATACTAAGTCTTACTTCATTTGATTTTATTTGTTTTGAATAATTTTAATTATTATTAGTTGATTTATATATGTTTATATTGCTATTTGGTGTAGATTTATTGTAAGTTTTGCTTTTCCGTTCGTTGTCATACCCTTTCCGTTCACGTACGATGTCTTTCCGTTCACGTACGATGTCTTTCCGTTCACGTACGATGTCTTTCCGTTCACGTACGATGTCTTTCCGTTCACGTACGATGTCTTTCCGTTCACGGATGATGTCTTTCCGTTAACGGATGATGTCTTTCCGTTAACGGATGAACACTTCGCACGAACGGATTCACTTTCTACACCATTATTGAAATAGATAGGGCAGAGGCTATCATCTGTTGCCAAAAAAACATCATTTGAGAGGCTGTTTGTGTGGCACGAATAGTTGAAAAAACGGGCTGATTCAAAAGAATAATTGGAGGAAGTACCTACAGAAATGCCTGATAATCTGATTTGTTTCTTTGGAAAAACAAGGTTGGAGGCAGTGAAATTTTGAGTGTGCTTACGGCAAAATAAAACTTCAGAAAAATTCGTAAAACTATCGGAGGTAAGAACACTACAAATGACTTTCACTCCATCCTTTTCAATGGAAACAAAACCACCACGATTCATATCAAACTTACCGATCATAAGCTGCTAGATTACTATTTTTTTTCACCATTTTTCTCACTGAAATATTTTGCAAATATACTATAGAAAAATATAAAAGCAAGCATTTTCCTAAAAAAAGTTAAAAGAAAAAAATTGATGATTGAAAAGTAGTAAACTCAGGGGTTTCGGAAAGAAGGAAAATAGGAATGCTATAATTTATATTTGACTAAATACCAATGACGTTATTGCGTAAAAATCCCAACAATGACATAATTGCCATAAATGACGATTCATGACAAAGAATGACCATAAATGACTATCCTAAAACAAAAAAGGCGATGCCACCGCATCGCCCTTTCTTATCTCTTATGATGAAGATTCGTCTTCTATCGTGTTTTCACGATCCGATGATTGATAAATTTATCTGCCGTCTGAAAACGTATCAAATAAACCCCTTGTGCGAATTGGCTCATATCAAGCGTAGTGAATTGGCTCACCGTATTGATGGTCATTAATTCTTTTCCCATGATGTCCAATACCATTATTTTATCCACAGGAGTATTATTTAATTTGATAGAAACGTCGCCCGAGGTTGGATTGGGAAATAACTGAATGTTGTCAGCAACTTTATCATCCACGCCTGTTGTGGATACGATATACAACTTACCAATATAAGGCTGTTTGTTTTGTTTGGTCACCACAATGTCGGCAGTGTCCACCGCAGTGAAAGCAGGGAAACTCAGGTTTACAATGCCACTGGCATCGGCAAGCTTTGCATCTAACCAGGTGCCGTTGTGCGAAATTGCCACGTAAGCATTGGGCGAGGTTGTCACCTGCAAAGTCGTTACTCCGATATTTTGAGGACTGACGTAGGTAACCGTCATGGGGTCGGGGACCGAAAAATAGGTCATCACCGAAGGGTCGCCCATCAAATGATATATTTCCCAATAATATTTTTTCATGGTAGAAGTGCTTGCTTCCACGGCGAGGTTTCCGGCATATATCATTTGGTCGTTGGTATAGAACCATGAGGTGACAGGTTCGCCATGGTCGTGAAACATACGGTCGTAAGCTCCCAAATTGTTGGCATCGTAGGAAGGCAATTCAACGATGGACGCACGACTTCCCACACCAAAATAATAATCTTCGTCCCAATAAGAATAATTTGAAGCGCCGATATATCCGAGAGCGCCTTTGTTTGGAGCACGCAATAAAGCTTCACCAAAACATTCGGCATCGTTAAAGGTATTGGTTTGGCAACAATTGCCCACCATCAAACAATATTTATGATTGTTGTGCATATTTGCCACATCACTTGCTTGGAAACTTGGATCTGCCCACCCAGAAGAACTTCCGTGAGCAGTATAGTTAGCAAAACTTACCCCTGTCCCGATTTCATTCCGAATCAACACATCATTTGATGCTAAGTTGGAAGCGGGCCACAGATATGTGAAAGAATAGAAACCATGTGCCGAGTTGAAATAGTTTATTGTACCATGATTAATTTGTCCGTTACCATACACTTGCGAATATCCTCCGTCGGGAGCAGAGCCGTTGTCAACACCGGCAATCATCACACAGGTGTCCAGATACGATGGTCTCGGCATCAAATATTGTTCATACTCGAGAGTCTTGTCAATTTGCGGTTGCAGTTCAGCAATGGTGGTTGCCGAAAAACGTCCGTAATACATATCGGGAATATAATCTGCAGAGCCATCCATGGTGCAATAATATAAATCTGTTTTATGAGCCGTGTTAGCAACACCAGTAAAGGTGGGTATCTGATCCACATCTCCCACCAATAAAACAAAAGTTGGCGCAGGATCGGCGATTGTTCCAGCCGTATATAATCCTTGAAGATACGTTTTGATGATTGCAGTAGTAGGCGTAGTGTTATAATAATGTTCCACAACTTTGAATCCTTTTTTGGTTTTCCATTTAACGAAAGGCTGCAAGGTGGCTTGGAACGAAGTGGGCGAAACGATAACATATTTGATAGGATATTTTGTCAACACATCTTTGTTTTGCGGAGCAGTATAATTTATCAAATCCGATAGTGAAGATTGAAAATAGGGCGAATAATATTTTTCTTTCATCATTTCGGTTTTAGCAAGGTCGGGATGTTTAAATGACACTTCGAACACGAGGTCGTTCATTACCTTCAAAACATTAGTAACAGGATTGTATTGAAAAGGCGAAACAATTAAATTGCCCATTTGCACACCTCTCATAATGCCCGACGTCTCCACACGAACCAATGCTGTATTGGTGAAATCGTTCGTTTGATATACCGATTGGTCGAAAGCAAAAGGAAGATAACGGGTGTCCAGATTTTTAGAAACGGAAGCTTGTGCCGGAATGATTTTAGTGCTGATGCCTAAATCCGAAAACGTAATTTCTTGTTCCGTATAGCTAATGATTTTCACCACCACTTCGGCTCCGTAAGGAATTTCAATCATTCGGCTCATCACCGGAAGTTGAGGCTTGCCCGCATCATATATTTTTGAATAACCGGTTAATCCCAATTCAATAAAATTGCCATTTAAATTAGCAACAGCATTGATTTTGATTTTGTCCAATGAGTTTTTACCCTTTATCTTGTATGGGCTAGTTTCCAAAACAGAGAATGCACTTTGAGTAGCATTCAATTTAATTTCATTTTGTGCGGAGGTTTTTAACCCAAAGATGCACAACAAAAGAACACATGCGTACTTGATTTGCTTCATGATTTATATTGATTAATGAATAGAAATTGCGAAAAAACAAGCAAATATACGCAGATAATCTGCTCTAAATAATACATGCATAATCATTAACCATTATTTAACCTTACGAACAGATTACGATTTCATAGAGATTATGTCCAAGAATTCAATTATCTTTGCACGCTAATTATCAGAAATGCAAATTATATGAATAAAGGAACTATTAATACCGTACTGGGAATTGTAATTATATTCGGAATTCTTATCGGCTACAGCCTGCTCACAGCACCATCTAAAGAAGAACTTCTTAAGAAAAGAAAACAACAAGATTCTATTGAGAAGCTAAGTATTATCAAGGATTCTATTGACGTAGCGAAACGAAAAGGTGCTACATTAGTTAAAGACTCTGCTTCTAAATCACCGAAAAAAGATTCAACCGTTAAAGTTGTTGCGAAAGACTCAACAAATATAAACGGGGCATTTGGAAAGTTTTCTGCTTCCGTTAAAGGTATAAACAAACACACCGTGATTGAAACGGATTTGGTAAAAATTAAGTTTGCAGAAAAAGGGGGCGGTATTTCTTATGTTGAATTGAAGAAATATAAAACCTTTGATAAAAAACCACTGATACTTTTCAATACAGATACATCAAACTATAATCTCACATTTCAATCAGATTATAAGTTTATAAACACTTCGGGTTTGTTTTTCAGTCCGTATTTTTATAAACCGTCATTTCAAGGAAAGGATTCTGTTGTCATTGGCGGCAAAGATTCGATCCAATTTGCCATGCGCTTATACCCCAATGTGAATGATAGTGTGAAACACACCGATAATTATATCGAGTTTCTGTATAGCATCAATTCCGACAACTACATGATGCACTTTACCGTCAACTTTGTGAAAATGCAAAAGATTGTTGATGCCAATAGCACCTATTTAGCCTTAGATTGGAAATTAGATTTAACGCAACAGGAAAAAAGTCATAAGAACGAATTGATGACGACTACTGTTTATTTTAAACCTTCGGCAGATGATGTTGATTTTTTGAAAGAATCTAAAGATGATAAGAAAGAGAAGTTGCCAAACATTAAATGGGTTTCGTTTAAACAACAGTTTTTCACTTCAACACTTATTTCAAGTACAAGCTTCTCATCTGCAAATATCGAAACGGCAACACGCAAAGATACCTTATTCCCAAGATATTTAAAAACCTTGACTACTTCACTCACATTGCCGTTTTCTAATTCTGAAAAACTCAGTTATCCGATGGCGTTTTATTTTGGTCCGAATCATTATAAAACTATGCGGAAATATAACTTGGATTTGGAACGACAAATTCCTTTGGGATGGAGTTCTCCTTATATTCTTGGATGGATCAATCGTTGGGCAGTTATTCCCATATTCAATTTGCTGAGCCAAACGGGCATGAATTATGGTATCATCATTCTAATTCTCACCTTGATTTTGAAGATAGTTCTTTTCCCTATCGCTTACAAAACATACATGTCGTCGGCACGTATGCGCGTATTGAAACCGGAAGTGGATGAAATAGGTGCTAAATTCCCGAAGAAGGAAGATGCCATGAAAAAACAACAAGCCACGATGGCATTATACAAAAAGGCGGGCATCAACCCTATGGCGGGGTGCATTCCGATGCTGTTGCAGATGCCAATTCTCATTGCGTTGTATAGGTTCTTCCCGGCGTCTATAGAACTGCGGCAGGAGAGTTTCCTGTGGGCAACCGATTTGTCGAGTTATGACTCTATCTATAACTTTGGATTCAACATAACGTTTTATGGCGACCACATAAGTTTGTTCACCCTGTTGATGACAGTTTCAACCATCATTTATACCAAATTGAACAATCAGATGATGGGCACCAATAGCCAACCCGGGATGAAATTTGTGATGTATGCTATGCCTGTGATGTTCTTAGGGTTCTTCAACGATTTTGCTTCTGCCTTGAGTTATTATTATCTGTTGGCAAATTTGATTACCTTCTTACAGATGTGGTTGTTCAGAAAGTTTGTTGACGAAGATAAGATTCATGCACGCATCCAAGAAAACAGAAAGAAACCTGCAAAGACTTCGGGATTCCAAAAACGTTTGGAAGAGATGGCAAAAAAGCGCGGATATTCTCAGAAATAAATCTTGCGAAGAAAAAAGCACACGTAGATTCTTATGAAAGGGGCACATGAAAATTAAAACCGGTTTGTCGGTTCTGAGTTGGGTTATTCTTTCATTTTTGGTGTTGACATGGGGAAGTTCGTTTATATTAATTAAACGCGGACTCGAGGGCTATTCCCCTTTGCAGTTGGCGTTGCTTCGGATTTCTATTACCTGTATTTTCCTATTGCCCTTTGCTTTCAAATCCATCAAGAAAGTTACGCTAAAGAAATTTGGATTGTTAGCCATAGTGGGCATCGTGGGCAATGGCGTCCCTGCGTTTTTGTTTGCTCAGGCAGAAACGGGTATTGACAGTTCGTTTGCAGGCATATTAAACTCGCTTACTCCTTTGTTTACGCTTATCGTGGGTTTGATGTTTTTTCAATACAAAGCAAAATGGTATAATGTGGCGGGCGTCATCATAGGTTTGGCAGGAACTGTCGGCTTGATGAGCATCAGCGGAAACAAAACCTTAGAATTTAATTTCAGTCATGGCATCTATATTATTGTGGCTACGCTGATGTATGCCGTAAACCTCAATGTTATTAAAAGATTTCTGAAAGAAACCGACGCCATCACCATCACCTCCTTTGCATTTTTGGCTATCGGCATTCCCGCTTTGTGTTATTTGTTTTTTGCTACTGATTTTGTCACGGTTTTACAAACCAACCCCAAAGCAGTTTCATCCCTTGGTTATATCTCGATACTCGGCGTTTTCGGTACAGCCATCGCTGTCATATTGTATAATATGCTTATCAAAACTTCAGGCGTACTGTTTGCCGCTTCTGTAACCTATATGATGCCCATAGTAGCTGTGTTTTGGGGCATAGAAGATGGCGAGCCTTTTGAATTTATCTATCTGTTTTGGATAATGATAATCCTACTTGGGGTGTTCATGGTGAATTATGTGCGTAAACGAGTTCATAGTTCCTAGTTCGTAGTTCCTAGTTCGGAGTTGGAAGACCTAAACTATTCACTATTATCTATTCACTATTACTTATAAAACCCCATCTCATCAATATAAGCAAACACTTTTTCGGGAAGGAAGAAGCGTATGTCTTTCTTTTGGTGGATGGCATTGCGGATGAAGCTTGAGGAGATTTCCATCAGCGGGGCGTCAACCCACTGCACCGCAGGATGATTCTTTAAGTCGCCACCATCCGAACCTCTGCGGGGATAAACATACAGCGAATAGAGTTTCAGGATAACTTCATAGTTTTTCCATTTGTGGAAGCTGTTGAGGTTGTCGGAACCCATGATGAGCACAAACTGCTTTTCGGGATATTTTTCGCTCAACACGGTCAAGGTGTTGATGGTGTAAGACGGCTGCGAAAGCTTGAACTCCACATTCGACACCTGAAAGCGATAATAATCCTCGGTGGCGCGCACCGCCATAGCATAGCGATGATGATTTGCCAACAGTGTGTCCTTGCTCTTGAGCGGATTGTGGGGCGACACCACAAAACAAATTTCATCCAAATCGGTAAACTCCAACATATAATTGGCTATCGCCAAATGCCCAATATGTATCGGGTTGAACGAACCAAAATAGAGACCAGTTTTTTTGGATGTGTTAAGCATTTTATGTGTTTATGGAATTAACGATGGGCATATAAATTCTCCTTGGTTTAAGATCCAAATACCAAATACCAAATCCCAAGCTCCAAGGGGGCAGCATCGTGAAGGGGGTTTTAAATATATTATTGAATCGTATCATTACTTTTGGTTTAAGATCCAAATACCAAATTCCAAAACCCAAATACCAAGGGGGGCAAAAGGGTGAAAGGTGTTTTAAATATATTATTGAATCGCATCATTTCTTTATTTTTTCTATGCAGGAATCAGTCTTGGTATTTGGAATTTGGTATTTGGAGCTTGGGTCTTCCCCTTACCTCACCTGTCCTTTTTTCCATTTCTCCTTATCCACCAACTCGCCGGTTTCGGTGAAATGTTTCCATTTGCCTTGTTTCACGCCTTGTTTGTATTGTCCTTCTATTTTCAGCACGCCGCTGTCGTAATAAAATTCGGCATCGCCATCGGGCAAACCCCGCTCAAATTTCAGCATCGCTTTGCGGTTTCCGTTTTCGTAGAACTCGCGATACACGTCCACAATTTTATCATCCTCGAAGGTCAATTCCACGCGGGTGGTCTGTTTGTCTAAATCAAAATAAAACATGGCTATGCCGTTTGCCATGCCGTCGGTGTAGGTCACAGCACTCATGATTTTGCCATCTTCGAAATAACTACGCCACAGCCCGACAGGCTTCCCATTGAGCAGGCGACCTTCGGCTTTGATGGTGGTGCTGTCGGCATAATAGACTTTGTAGGGTCCCGTCTTTTGCATCATCGTGGGCGGAATCTCCACTTTGAATTTGCCCGAATCAATTTCGTAGAGATAAATATCCTCGGCAGCCGATTCGATGTTCTCCAAATCATTGTCGAAACCCGCATCGGCATTGAAATCGGCATAGAGTTTGGTTTTGAACATGCCATCGTCAGAAACCAATTGAAATCCCACACGGGTGAACCCCAAAATAACATCTTTGTTGTCTTTTATCCCTTTGCGATTCTCATTTTTGGAATAATAATATAAATGGGAATAGATTTTAGGCATCTGCACAAAAGCCGACATGTTGGCTTTGGAATCGAAATTGTCCAAAAACTTCATGAAATCGGGGTTGTGGGAGAGGGTTTTGCCTACCGTGTAGTCGTCTATCAAATCCATCAGGCAGCTTGGCGAGTTGCAAAACACCACGTAATCTTCCATAATGGTATAATAAGGTTTGTCGAATTTGTTGAACAATTTGCCGAAAAACAACTTGAGGAACCATCCGTATTCGAGATATTTTATGGTGAAGTTTTTATATTCGGTGTCGTTAAATTTTATCATGCCGAGGGTTTTGCGCCTCACTTTTTTGGTGATTTTGTCCATGCTTGCCTTTGCCTGTTCGATGTCGGAGGCATGTATCAGGGCGATGGCGTCGTCCTCGCGCGCATTGGGCGAAGGCTGCAGTTTCACAAACGCAATTTCGCTGCCTATCCATCCGAAGAAATCATCCTCGAGATTCAATTTCAGATATTTCTCCACCTTTTTGATGGTTTTTTCATAGTCTTGCGCCTTGGTGGTGTCGTCGGATTTGAACACCGTCTTCAATTTGTCGAAAAACGTTTGCTGACTGCTGAAACTCATCGAAACATAGAGGGCGGCTTTGTCCGAAACCACTTCGTATGCTTTCCATTTGCCGGGCGCCACATCTGCCAAGGCTTTGAAATAAGACGGCAAACTGTCGTTCACGCTCGTGTAGCCATCCCATTGCAGTTTCTCGTTGTCGAAGGTGACATTGAAGGCAGAAAAGCGCAAATTGGTGCTGATAGATTGGGCGATGGAGGAGGGTTCATCCATAAAACACTTCAAATAATTGTTGAATTGGCTGAAATTCATATAAAAATTGAAGAGTTTGTTGCCTTTTATTTCGGTGGAGACAAAACGCACCTGCGGATTTTTGGTCCAATATTCGCTGTCTTTTTGATGGATAGATTTCTCGATGAGCAAGGGCGAATAGCTGCAGACCATGATATTATCAACAAAGCAAATGGAGAGCACCTCGGTGGCGTAGCTTTTGCGAAGCTGAAGGATTTCGGTGTTTTCGAAGGTGCGGGAGGTCATCGTATAGTCGAAATAGCTCACCACATCTTTGATATAATTTTTGAGGAAAGCGATTTTCGAAGCTTTTTTCAAATCAACGGCAAACACAAAATCGTAGTCCGTGTCGGTGGTCATGTGGGAGGCAATCACGAGTTGGCGGTCGGCAAACAACATGTTGAGCGTCGTGTTGCCTTTGATTAGCGAATCCAATTGGAGGGCGCTTTGGTTGATTTTGTCGAATTTGGGACTGCCCAACAGATGTTTCCACATTTTGCTTTCGCTCAAGGTGGTCCACGCATCCGTCAGGTTCGAGGTTTCGATGATGAAGATGGCGTCTTTGGGCACCAAGGTGAGCGCATTGCGTTTGCCCGACTCGGAGAAATAAATATAGGCGGCAATGCTGCCAACGATAACTAAAAGGGACACCAATATCCACAATAGGATTTTGAGACCGCGATGTTTTTTTTCCATAAGGATGTTTTTTTTGATTTACAAAATTACAAAAAATTCTATGATTCTATCAGTAAATGAATTTATTTTTGGATTTATGGCTTGTGTTCCCTGTGTATTTTCTTTGTGTCACTTGTGGTAAAGAAAAAAAATAACCACGGAGGCACTGAGAGCACTAAGTTTCACTAAGAAAAATCAATATAACAATAGGACAATCTCAAAATAGAACAAAAAAAAACTTCCAAAGAAATAAATATCTTTGGAAGTTTCTATAAATTTTAAAAGGTTAATAAAAATGTTTTAGGTTCCCGGAGGTGGGGGCGTGGTGCCGGGTTGAATCATGATGTTGATGATAGTGTTTACGCCTTTTTGAACTGCTATAGGAACTGCACAAGTGATATGATTGGCAGCCGAAGCCCACACTTGGCTACTTTCGATGGGCACATCGGCACAAGCGAAGTTGCCTTCAGCGTCAATGCCTATAGGATTTTCAATATGTTCAACAGTAATCAATCCGTTAGTGGGTGCTAGCAGGGTTACGGCATCCAAAAGTTTTCCGCTAATCGAGCCAACATCGCCCGAAAGTTCGGCGTGTCCGCTTGGGGTGTTGTAAATCACATAATCTTTGTAGTAAGCCGAATTGCGCGTCACCCAATAGTTTTTTCCATAATCGCATACTTTTGTGATGAGTCCATACACTTCGTTTGCCAAAAGAATACGCTCGCGGGTAGTGCTGACACGCAAACTAGCAGCATCCTCTTGAGCATCAAACGACTCATCAGCTTTGGTTGATAAGGCTTCCAAAGCATCAATATCTGCCTGAGTCAGCCCTTCAACTGCCAATTTAGTTAAATAGAAATTCGCCATACGCACCACGCGAAAGCCCATACGAATTAAGTCATAGTCGGGCAATGAGTCCATGCCTTTGGTCTTAAAACGGTCGTAAATGCCAGGCCTAATAGGGAACGCATCGGCTACGCGCACCATAATATCGCGAATGCCGACTTTTAAATTATCTATATCAAGGTCTTTTGTCCTTGTCAGGTCGGATACATTGCCCAACAATTCTTCGTCGGTTGGAAAATCTTTAAATGCTTGATTTTTGTTATGAAGATTCGTAACAAAAGCAGGAGTGATGCCATAATTTATCAAGAATGCCGCATCGCGATTAATTTTTGATAAGATTTTGTCGCCAAGTTGCATCAAATAGCCTTGACTGAATTTAATGTTTGATACAGGATCTGTTAGTTCCATTTTATTAAGTTTTATGTTCCTTAATATACTAAACGCCAAATTTAGAAAAAAACTTGGTTCCTCTGCAGATATTTATTTAAATTTCTTGATGAAAATTTCTTATAGCTTATTGATGAGATGGTTATGAATCGTAAGAATTTTGTTTGCCATCGTAAAAATATTTAAAATCAACATCAGAAACGATAATATTTTCGGGAAATATAGTAAAATCAAGGGTAGGAATAAAAAAAGGAACGGTAGGAGATGACAATGCTTCGGTAGGAAATAAAAAATCAACGGTAGGAGATGACAATGCTATGGTAGGAGATAAAAAAGGAACGGTAGGAGATGAAAAAGGAATGGTAGGAGATGAAAAAGGAACGGTAGGAGATGAAAAAGGAACGGTAGGAGATGAAAAAGGAATGGTAGGAGATGAAAAAGGAATGGTAGGAGATGAAAAAGGAGTCCGTTTTTAGCTCCTACCGAACGACTGCCATTTTGCAAGCTTGGGGAGCCTATTGCTACCTTTGCTTTGCCTATTCCTGCCTTTGGGCTGCTAATTGCCACCGCCGTGCCGCCTGTTTCGCAGCGTGATTTCTGTAAAAGAGATTTTGATTTTTCCTTATTTTACTGATGATTTTTATTTTTGGATAGATGTTTTGCCTCTCCTAAGCCTCAGTTTTCTATTTCTGAGGATGGGAGGAGATTTCCTACGGGAAAAATATGCTTTAGGGATGATGTGGAAATGGATTTTACAGTATGTTTACCTTTATTAAATATGGTGGAAATTATTTTAGATGATGAATTTTCATTTGCTTTGATGAGCAACGGCATAGATAAGGGTGATAATGCTAAATGTTTTGCTAGGAATTTTTAATTATTATTTCTTTGCATTATAATTTTCCATACCTTTGTACCTATATTTATATACTGCCAAATGAAAAGAGGCGAGTATGTAATAAGGTATAGTGTAAATTTAAAAAACTAAAGCTATGAAAAAATTGATACTTATTGTTCTCCTTTTTTCTCCCTTATTTTCGATTGGTCAACAAACCGAAAAGCTTGTTGATACTACTAAACTTTGGAGTCATTTATATATGACACCTTCATTAGGCGGACCGCCTCCTCATACAATGATTACGGATTATATAAAATTTTCATCGGATACTTTGGCAAGTTTCAATCATTATAAAAAGGTACTTATTGCTAGTGACTCAAACCATATATCTTGGTCGTTAATCGGACTCATTCGTGAGGATACTACAGGAAAAGTTTATTATAAAGGGCTACAGGATATGAGTGAACGACTGTTTTATAATTTTAATGCCCAAGTAGGCGATACAGTATTAATAATAAACAACCTTAATTTTAAAATGGTAGTTGATAGTATTGACTCTGTTTATATTTATGATAAATTTCGCAAACGTTTAATCTTTCAAACTCAAGAAATGTGGATTGAAGGTATTGGCAGTTTTTGTGGCATCTTACAAAGTGGCAGATCTTTTATAGTTGGCACATCAGATTATTTATTGTGCTATTATGAAAATGCCAACTTGGAATATAACAACCCCAATTATTTAAACTGCTATTATAATAATGTTGGTGTCCCTGAATTTGAAAAAAATAAAAAGAGAATAACCATCTCCCCCAATCCATTCTCAACCTCCACAGCAATCTCCTTCGACAAAACCTACCAAACCCTCGACCTATCCATCATAGACCTGCAAGGTAAAATCATTCAACAAAAATTCTATCACGACAGCAACAAAATCAATTTGGATAGGGCGGGCATCGCCACCGGGTTTTATTTTCTGCGCGTGAGCTTGGATGGGAAATATGTGGAGACGAAAAAGGTGGTTGTGGCGGATTAAAAAAATAAAGGCATGAAAAAATTGATCGTATCCAGTTTAATAAAAAAATATTAACCTTAAAAACCTAACACCTATGAAAACAAAAGTAAATGTAGTAATCCTTTTAGCTCTGGCGATTGCCATGACATTAGGATCCTGTGGCTCTTCTGAGAAAAAAACTAATTCGACGGAGCAAGTGGCAGCCAAAAAAGCCTATCAATGTCCGATGAAATGCGAAGGCAATAAAACCTACGATAAACCGGGCAAATGCCCAGTGTGTAAGATGGATTTAGAAGAACAAAAAGCGGTGAATTGAAATTGATATAAACTATTATTAGGAATTAATAGGAGTTTTGTTTCAATAAAACGTCATGCTTGAACCATCTTCGAAAAAATAGATTTCAGCAATTTTGTTTTGCTTGATTACGGTGCCAACAGAAGAGCCAAACGTATCTATTTCTAAGGTTTCTTCATCATGTTCATCCACCACATGCCAACTGATGATATGCATTTCGGTGGCATCGTCATCTTGTTTAAAATAGCCGATGAGCATACCGATTAGGGCTGTGTTATCCTTCAATATGATTTCTACTTTACGATTGTCTATAGCTGTATATTTTTCGTAAAGCTGTAATGACATTTCTCTATTTCTATTTTTCATTTCGTATCAACTGAATGTTAGTAATTGGATGATACACCAGAGGCACATGCTCAGTGACCACATCGCTTTTATCCAAACCAAAGGCTTTTTTATCACTTTGACCCAAACGCTTCAGAAAGAAATA
Organism: uncultured bacterium; assembly: GCA_903858655.1. Taxonomy (GTDB): domain Bacteria; phylum Bacteroidota; class Bacteroidia; order Bacteroidales; family CAIWKO01; genus CAIWKO01. The sequence continues at coordinate 17,525 of CAIOJS010000105.1, forward strand.
GGCATTCAACAGCAATCCTTCGCGCAAAGCAAATTCGTTTTCGACAGATAAAAACTTTTCGATTACCACGAATTTAAAATCGGGTTCTGGGTTGTATTTTGTAGAGCCATCTGGGCGTATATGTAAATTCAATTCTTTGTTGACGACCAATTCTTGAACAATCTTCTTAAAATACAATTCGGTGCGCGGTTGTATGCGGAATCCTGTGTTGATATTAATTTTGATAACTTTATTTTCTATCAGTTCTGAAACATCATAGGTAAGGGTGTAGGGATGTTCGGTTCTATTTATGTGAACAAACCAATACACATCCGATCGTTTTGGTTTTTTGGCAAAGATAGATTTGATGATTTTTTCTTCAATCTCATGACGATTGTTGGCTTTGGTGAGATAAATAAGATGCGTGGAGAACTTGGGAATGCTGTCATCTGTGCTGAGTTCTCTGATGCGTGCCACAAATTTGCCTAAGTCAACAAATTTAATAAAACGATTGTTTATCTTGCGAGCATAATACCAAATGTACATGGTCATGAATATAAATAGTTCGAAAAATAAAAACATCCAACGTTCTTTAATCTTCACTACATTTGCAATGAAAAAGGATGTTTCGACAGTTGCAAACATCAGCAATAGGGCAAATACCAAAAATTTATTCCATTTTAGTTTGTATATTAAAAAATAAGATAGCAGCAAGGTGGTCATCATCATAGCAATAGTTATGGAGAAACCATAAGCGGCTTCCATGTGGGCAGAGGTGTGGAAATATAAAATCATTAATATGCATCCTATCCAAATAATGGTATTGATGCTGGGGATATAAATTTGTCCTTTAAGGTCAGTGGGTTGTCTCAGCGTGACTCTGGGCCAGAAATTCAGGTTCATGGCTTCGCTGATGAGGGTGAAGCTTCCGCTGATGAGGGCTTGGGAGGCAATGATAGCTGCAGCCGTTGCTATAAGAATACTGGGGATAAGAAACCAATGCGGAATGATTTCGAAAAACGGATTTCGACCATTTAACAAGGGTTGTCCTTGGTGCATCAACCATGCCGCTTGACCTAAATAACTTGCCACTAAGCTTATTTTTACAAATATCCAGGTGATGCGTATGTTTTTAATGCCGCAATGTCCCAAATCGGAATATAAGGCTTCAGCTCCCGTTGTGCATAAAAAGACGGCTCCCAACAACCAGAATCCGTGAGGATAATGTGCCAACAAATTATAAGCGTAATGCGGACTCAATGCTTTTAAAACTGCAGGGTACATCACAATTTGGTTCATCCCCATGATGAGTAACATGCCAAACCACACCACCATCATCGGACCAAAGAACTTGCCAATGGCTTGAGTGCCGAAGCGCTGAAAGAAAAACAATAAAGATAATATACCCAGCACAATTAAAACAGTCAAAGTATTACCCGGAATTATGGATGCTTCCATGCCTTTCACCATCCCTAGCCCCTCTATGGCAGAAGCCACTGTTATGGGAGGCGTTATGATGCCATCGGCTAACAAGGTGGTGGCACCTAGAATGGTTGGAATAACCAACTTTTTCCCATATTTACGGACAAGAGCGTATAAAGAAAACACACCACCTTCACCATCGTTGTCGGCTTTAAGGGTCAGCCAGATGTATTTGACAGTGGTTTGAAACACCAAAGTCCAAAAGATACATGAAACGCCACCATATACAAGGTCGAAATCAATAGTACGTTCACCGATTACAGCGCGTAAGGCATAAAGGGGACTTGTGCCAATGTCGCCATAAATAATTCCCAAAGCCACTACCAGTGAGGTAATGGTGACTTTGTTGAAGGTTGAATTTTTTCCCATAGAGTTGTTTTTCTGAAATGCAAAAAAACACTATTTGGTATTAATAAAATCTAAAAATTATATCGGATTATATAAAGAAATTATAAAGAGATTTAGTTGAAACGATAGCCAACGCCACTTTCAGTTATGATATGGCATGGGAGATTAGGGTTGTCTTCTATTTTTTTGCGAAGCGTGCCAATAAATACGCGCAAATATTGTGTTTCGGTTTGGTATCCCACTCCCCAAACTTCTCTTAATATAAACTGATGCGTCAAAACTCTCCCTTCATTTCGAGCAAACAAACACAGAAGATTATATTCAGTTGATGTGAGTCTGAGGATGATTTCGTTTTTCGTAACCACTCTCGAGACAAAATCAATTTGAAGGTCGTCCATCACAAATATGCTTTTCGTGTCATCGGTATTATTTCTTCGGATGCACGAGCGCATACGCGCCAAAAGCTCATTGACTCTGAATGGCTTCGTCAGGTAATCCGTTGCGCCATTGTCCAAAGCCTTCACGATGTCCTCCTCACTATTTTGTACTGAAAGTATAATGATTGACTTGTTATACCACGTTCTTAAATCTTTTAACACTTCATGTCCACTTCTGTCGGGCAAGCCAATATCCAACAAAATAAGTTCCGGTGGATGGTTGGCAGCCATAAGCACACCGTCTTTGCCGGTTTCAGCTTGCCATACTTTATATCCGTTACTCTCAAGATTAATTTCAAGCAATTTACGAATTTGTGGTTCATCGTCAATTATAAGAATTTCGGCTTTATTCATTTTTTAAATGATTGATATATGATATTTCGACTGGAATCATAATGGTGAATTTAGCTCCATGCGGTTTAATGTTTTCTAAAACGATTTTACCACTATGGGCTTCCGTAAACCCTTTAGCAATTGACAAACCAAGCCCTGTGCCACCTGTCTTTGAATTTGGCAAACGATAAAATTTGGCAAAAACATTTTGAGTTTCACTTTCAGGAAAACCTTGTCCGTTATCTGCCACCGTCATAATGAAATTGGTTTCAGAAACCGAAACACTAAGGGTAATTGTAGATTCAGCAGGGGTATATTGCAGCGCATTATGAATAAGGTTTTGCAAAATCTGCTCCACCAATCCGGCATCCAGTTTTATCAGGGGTATGTTTTCTTCGGCTTCAAACGCTAGCGTATGTTTGCTGTTTTCAATTTGCAGCTTTTGAAGAACAGAATAGATGAGTTCATTTGAATCGCACCAATCAAGGTTCAGCTTGATGGTGCCTGTTTCGAGTCGGCTCATGTTAAGCAGGTTATTTACCTGGCGGTTTAAACGTGTGGTGGCAATATCAATTTCTGAAAGCAATTCTGTTTGGTTGGCGAGAGAAAGTTTCTCTCGATTTTCCTTTAGGGTGTCAACGGCTCCAATTATGGTTGAAATGGGAGTACGCAATTCGTGCGAAAGCGAATTCAATAAAGTGTTATATAACAGTATCGTCTTTTCTTTTTCCTCCTTGTCTCGTGCCTTTTTTTCTGCTTCGCGAATTTTTGACGTCAAAACAATATTGACCAATGCAATTAGAAAATACATCAAAAACATCAAAGCGTCTTCGGTGTCGGCAATATGAAACGTAAAAGTAGGTGGAATAAAAAAGAAATTCCAAACAAAGGCACTCAACACGGCAGCAATCAGCACCGGCATAATATCAAACACCATAGCCAACAACGACACAGCCACCAAGAGCAAGAGCGCAACCACTTTGTAGCCAATCACGCCCGTGGCAGCATAGCATCCCAACGATATAAGGCTTATCAACAATATGCTGATTGCATATTGAAAACCCTTTGAAAATTTCATTTTACTTGTTTTCCGTAACATCTCTGTTTTGAATTTGAAGCCAAAGGTAATCATTTATTTTTTCTTATTTGTAAATCATTACTGGATTTCTTTTTATTGCACCTAT
>CAIOJS010000106.1 GCA_903858655.1 uncultured bacterium
CAGAAATCCTTAAATATCTATCCTTAAATATAAAAATAAAATAAAGCACAGCTATTGTAAAAAAATAATAATAAAGAATAATATTATAATTTTCTGATGCTGTAGGGTATATTATAAGTTTTATTCCTTCAACGTTTAAGGCTATTAAAGCTGCAAAAATTATTATTGCTGAAATTGCTGGAGACGTAGTCTTTATTTTTAGACAAAAAGCATAAAAGCGATAAAATAAATAATCTAGTATAATCATATTTTATTAAGAATATCAATAATAATTGTGTTTCCCATTGAACTTTGGCTGCGCTCAGTCTAATATTTTCCTAGCTAATTGCCGCTTCAGCTTGTTTCCATCATTTTTAGGTACAAATATACACATATTTTCATTTACAAGCATAGCATGTTATAATATTTTCAGCTTAGGTTAATTATTGCCGAACTGAATTGTTTTGTTATATTACAACTCAAACTCACGTGAAAAAGATTCAGCCTCACAACGAGCTTTTGAACTCCACTTTTATTTCTTTATTATTTCAATTCTCCAGTTTTAATTTGCTGTTCATCTTATCTGCAAAGAAAAAAAAATGTCTATTTTTGAAGTTCTACTCTTGGAATTCCAAGTACTGTTATTGGAATTCCATGTTCAGAGCTTGGAGTTTCGAGGTCATTGCTTGGAATTCCAAGGTCATTGCTTCGATTTCCAAGGTCATTGCTTCGATTTCCAAGGTCATTGCTTCGATTTCCAAGGTCATTGCTTCGATTTCCAAGGTAATTGCTTCGAATTCCAAGGTCATTGCTTCGAGTTTCAAGGTCATTGCTTCGAATTCCAAGGTCATTGCTTCGAATTCCAAGGTCATTGCTTCGAATTCCAAGGTCATTGCTTCGAATTCCAAGGTCATTGCTTGGGTTTTTAAGAACGAAAGTTTTGTATTATACTTGTTTAGTGCTAATTAGAAGATTAATTATAAATTCTTAGTGTATCTTAGTGGTCTCCGTGTCTCCGTGGTTTTTTCTTATTTCGCGCGAAGTCGCAAAGTCGCAAAGAAAGCCTATACCTCTCCCCCGCCTACTTCCACCATTTCACCACCTGAAACACATAGCAAGGACCTGTTTGTCCGTCGCCTATGGTCTTTATCAGTTTGAATTTGTCGGGGTTCTTTTCGAGGATGGGACCCATCAGTTGTTGGGTTGCCGAAAAGGTGTCAACAATGATATAAGCCGTGTTGTTTTGCTGAATTTGGTCGAGTTTGCTTTGTTCCCAATCGGTAAACAATTTGTTTTTTTCTTCGTCAGAGGCAGCTTTGTCTATTTTTTCCTGCAAACGGCTGATTTCGTTGGAAGGCACATGTTTGTAGCCGCGCATTCCATCGCTAAAGATATAGAAAATGCGTTCTTTGCGGCTAGCCACGATGGCATCTTTGGGCAGGTTGGTTTTAGCCCATACGGCGCAATCTAAAAATGCTTTGTAGGGCGGCGCATACAAGGTTTCCTGCGTGGAACGCTGCACATCAAACGCATCGCCCACAAAGGAATTGCCCAACAAGAAACACAGCACCACGATGCCCAACGCCTTGGCAATTTGTTTTTTCTTATCCAACAAAGCTATCAAGCCCATCACACCTAAATATAAGAAATAAATCATGAAAGGTGTGAACACAATTAAGTAGCGCGAAACGGTTAGTTGTTGCGGGGCAGAGTTGCCAATCAACAGCACCAACATCACCAAAATGAAATAGAAACCTACTAATTGTTTTTTGAAGATGCTGATGACCAATCCCGCGATGGTGATGAAAAAGATGATGACCCACAGGATGCTGACGGGTTCGAGATACACCTGTTTGTTGTCGGCACCGAAGCGCGCCAGTTTGCCGCAGAAGATGTTTTGGGAAAAGACATCCCACACCAAACCCAGGTTCTTGGAGAACTGAACGGAGAGACTCATCTTGGCTAAAGCATCGGCTTGCGAACTGCCGCTGATGGAGCGTGCCCACAACTGATAAATCAACATGCCCCCTATCAACAAGCCCGAAATAAGCAGGAACTTCATCACGGCGATATCTTTCAAGGCTGCCATCTTCTTTGTTTTTATATCTTTCCAAAAATTGGATTTGATGAGAAAATACAGCATCACCGCTGCCACAAAACCTGCTCCGATGGCACGGGTGAGATAGGTCATGATGATAGCTAAAACGGCAGCCACCAACAGGACATAATTCACCTTGGGCGTTTCTTCAAACTTCAAACACAGGAAAATCGCCAACAGCGACCAAAAGATAAAGGGTATTTCGGTCATGATGATGCTCGAAAAGGAAACAATATAAGGATGCGTGGCAAACAAAAGCGTGATGATGACGGCAAAAATACTGCCTTCCATTTTGCGAAACACCAAGAAACTCATAATAACGGCGCCTACTAAAGTGAAATAAATCATGATTTCCATAGGCACATAATTCATGCCCCATATCAAATAAAAAGGAATCAACATGAGCGGCAAACCGATGGCGCCTTCGGTGTCGGGTTTCATTATGGGCATATAAAGGTAATAGGGAGCATGTTTGTCCACCAAAGATTTGGCGGCTATCATGTAGGAGGCGTTGTCGTCCACATCTTCAAAAGCTTTGTTGAAGGCGATATAATGCAAAATCAAAATGGCGGCAAAGCCAACGATGGTGAGGATGGTGGTTATTTTCGTGTCTGATTTTCCGCTGATAAATCGAAAGGCAAAATAGCCAAACAATCCGTAAATCACTGTATAAATCAAAAGCTGTAAGCTGATAATTCCTTGCGCATGCGCTTGTATATAGGGATTGGTTAGTTCTTTTATGTTATAAAAATTGTTGATGAACACAAAATAGGAAATCGCCAACATAACGAAAAACAAAATGACAGGCATAGTGTTTTTATTTTCCGTTTTTAGCATAGCGGCGGTTGCATGCGTTTGTTTCGATGCAACTGTCGATTTAACAGGCGCTTGCTTTTTAATATTTCTTTTATCCATGATGCTGTTTTTTATAAAAAGTGAGAATAATGCAAAAATAATAAAATTACACTAAATCAATTTATTATTTTTGCATAAAAAAGTTTTGACAAAAATCGAGAAAGCCTTTTATGAGCGCGAAGATGTGGTTCAAATTGCGAAAGAATTGTTGGGCAAATATGTGTTTACGTGTTTCGATGGGATGCGCACGGGCGGCATGATTACGGAAACGGAAGCGTATGCAGGCGTGGTGGACAAAGCCTCTCATGCCTACAACAATCGTCGCACGCAACGCACCGAAGTGATGTATGCTGAAGGTGGTACGGCGTATGTGTATCTGTGTTATGGCATGCACTCGCTGTTCAATGTGGTGTCGCATCAGAAAGATGTGCCCCATGCGGTTTTGATACGCGCCATCGAACCTATGGAAGGCATCGAACTGATGCTCCAAAGAACATTGAAGAAGCAGCTCACGAAAGATTTCGGTATAGGACCGGGCAAAGTGGCGAAAGCTTTGGGCATACATTATTCTCATTCGGGCTTGAGTTTGATGGGCAACGAAATTTGGCTCGAAGATAAAGGCATAGTGCCCAACAAAAAAGAAATTACTGTCACCACCCGCATCGGAGTGGGCTATGCTGCCGAAGATGCACTACTACCTTATCGTTTTATATTTAACAAACAAACAAAATCATGAAAGAGTATCCAAAAATCATACTGAAACACGGCAAAGACGAAGCCTTACGAAGACGTCATCAATGGTTGTTTTCGGGCGCCATTCAACAAATTGAAGGACATCCCGAAGAAGGAAGCATCGTGGAGATTTTCTCAAGTCGCAATGAGTTTCTCGGCATGGGACATTATAATGATGGCTCAATTGCAGTGCGCATCTTTTCGTTCGAACAGGTGATTCCCGATACGGTTTTCTGGAAACAGAAGTTGGAACGGGCATTGCAGTTTCGCGAAGCCTTAGGCTTGTGTTCGAGTCCGAATACCAACGTATATCGTTTGGTGTTTGGCGAAGGCGATGAGATGCCGGGATTGATTATTGATTTTTATAATGGCACTGCCGTCATTCAATGTCATTCGTATGGCATGTATTTGCTGCGCGATAACATTACGGCAGCCCTCAAAGAGCTTTATGGCTACAAACTGCAATCGGTGTTCATCAAGAGCAAAGAAACCTTGCCAACCAAGTTTGGCGATTTGGTTCAAGATGAATATCTGTATGGAGGCACGTCTGAGAATTTGGTGAGCGAAAACTCCTGCAAGTTTTTTGTGGATTGGGAACAGGGACAAAAGACAGGCTTCTTTATTGACCAACGCGAAAACAGGAAACTCTTGATGCAATATTGCCATGAGAAGAAGGTGTTGAATACGTTTTCTTACACGGGAGGATTCTCCGTTTATGCTTTGAAAGCAGGAGCGAGTTTGGTTCATTCGGTGGATTCGTCTGCCAAGGCGATAGCGTTGACGGAACAAAACATAGCGATAAATGGCTACGCCGACAAAAAGCACGAATCCTTTAAATCAGATGTGGTGGAGTTTATGAAACATACGGAAGAAACCTACGACGTGATTATTTTAGATCCGCCCGCGTATGCCAAACATATAAAAACAAAACACAAAGCCATGCAAGGCTACAAACGCCTGAACGAAATGGCGATTCGAAAGATAAACAGATCGGGATTTATCTTCACCTTTTCGTGTTCGCAGGTAGTGGAAAGCAGTTTGTTTCGTTCCACGGTGATAGCCGCTGCCATTCAAAGCGAACGCAATGTGCGTATCATTGCCCAACTGTCCCAACCTGCCGATCATCCTGTCAGTGCGTTTCATCCTGAAGGGGAGTATTTGAAGGGCTTGGTGTTGTTTGTGGAATAGTCAAAGCTCCAAATACCAAATACCAAAAGCAAAAACAAAATTCAAAATTCTAAAATCTAAAATCACAAATGAAGATTTCCTCAAACAAAACATCAGATGTCAGGGAGTATATAAAGCAGCGATTGGAGGGTTTGTATCCTGCTGAGGAGATACAATCGTTTACGTTTATGTTGTTCGAAGCGTATTGCGCAATGAGTAAAGCGCAACTGTTGGGAAATATGCGCAGCACGATAAACGAATCGGAGTTGTTGTTGGTGTATGATGCGGTGAAAGCATTAGAGAAGAATCGCCCCATACAATATATAATAGGTAAAACTATTTTTTACGACTTAGAATTCAAGGTGAATGAGCATGTGTTGATTCCTCGCCCTGAGACCGAAGAGTTGGTGGCGATGATTATCAAACAAAATCAACACCGTTCGGGATTGCGCATTTTGGATATTGGAACAGGAAGCGGATGTATTGCTATAGCTTTAAAGAAAAATATGCCTTTAGCGCTCGTTGATGCTATCGACATTTCCGTAGATGCATTGTTGTTGGCAGAGAGTAATTCAAAAAAAATGAGTGCACCCGTCTTATTGGAACAATGTGATATATTGGATGAGTCGCAATGGCTTTCGTTGGGCGATTTTGATTTGATTGTGAGCAATCCGCCTTACGTGATGGAATCGGAGAAAGCTTTGATGCAACCCAACGTATTGAATTATGAACCTGCCACTGCCTTATTCGTCCCCGATGAAAACCCGCTGATGTTTTATGAAGCCATCATGCACTTTGCGAGATATAATGGGAATAGCTGTAAATTGTATTTCGAAATAAATGAAAATTTCGGCAATGATTTGTTTTCTCTTGGTCAGAAAAATAATTTTTCCGAAATTTGCATTGTGAAAGATATAAACGGAAAGGATAGGTTTTTAAGGATGCAAAAAGCGTAGGTTTATTTCTTTGTTCAAATCAAAAATACAAATCCCTTAAACACACACAAGTTCCTTTTCCAATACAGGCTTAGGCACTCGTTTCTTGTAAGGTTTTACGTATTTAGTAGTATCGAAATCAACGGGCATGCCTTCTTCATTACGGTTCACACCAAACATCTTCTTAGCTTTCAAACGAGTTTGATAGCCTTTATTCAATGTCAAATACAGCAGGGAAGCACTGAAGCCTATTTTCATATTTGGCAAAGCCCGTTTCATGATAGAGCTGTTGCTATAGATAGAATCTTGAATATCGTTGCAGCCTTCCAACAAACGTTCGGGACTAAAATTCAGCGGTTGTATGTTGACTTTGGTGGTATCAAACTTACTCCAATCGTCAGTGAGTATTCTGCCTTCCGACAACAGTTTGTCGAACACAGGCGTGCCCGGATAAGGCGTAGCAACACAGGATTGAAAAAAAGCAGCCTTTGAACGTGTCAAGAATTCATGTCCATATTTGAAAGTATCTTCATTATCGCTATCCAAACCAAAAATCAAGGAAGCCATCGTCAGTATGCCATTATCACGCAAACGTTTCACGGCAGCCACATTTTCATCAATAGTCTTCAATGATTTGCGATAATGATTCAATCCGCCTTCTGTCATTGATTCAAAACCAACCAACAAGGCACCACAACCCGATTTCTTTGCCAAACGCATGGTTTCGGCATCGTTCGACAAATTGATGGACGCCTGCCCAACCCATGTTTTTTTCAAAGGTATCAACTCACGAAAAAGCTCTTTGGCAAATTTCTTATCACCGGTGATATTATCATCCAAAAAGAATAAATATTTCTGTGGACACGATTCCGCCTCCTCTATGATGTCGTGTATTTTCTTATGGCGTTGTTTGGTACCGAAAAAGCGCGAAACAGTACAGAAATCGCAATTGTAAGGACATCCACGAGTTGTTTCTATGGGTGCAATAGCAAATTTTCCCGAATGACAACGAATAAGTTCTTTGCGAGGTTTGGTTTGATTTTGCAAATCAGGCAAAGCATCCAGTTTGTAAAATTCACGAAGTTTGTTCCTTGTAATATCATTCAAAACACGTTCCCACAAACCGCCTTCAGCTTCACCAATCACAACAGCATCGCCATAAAGCAAAGCTTCCTGTGGACGACAGGTGGCATGTATGCCTCCGAAAACAACAATTTTGTCGCGTTTCTTAAATTCATTGGCAATTTCGTAGCCCCGCAGACAAGTTTGCGTCATGATGGAAATGCCAATCACATCATAATCGCCTTCAAAATTAATAACATCTCCATACACTTCTTCACAGATATCTACTTCGTGTTCTTCGGGTGTCATACCCGCAATAAGTGATAAAGTTAACTGGGGAATATCCATAGATTTTGGACGTTGTTCGCGTGGCGGACAAGGGGCAACAAGCAATATTTTCATCAACAATCAATTTAATTTACAATTTCAATCAAGCCAATCAGGCGAACTTATAAATCAAATCGGAACGAAGAAAAATACAAATTTTACTAACTAGAAGTTGCAAAGATAGTCAACATTTTTGGACTTCATATCATAAATAATGTTAACCAAAAATTTTATTCTCATTTATGCTGATTTTTTGCACAAAAAAAGGCAGGGAACACATAAACCCTGCCTTTTAACACCAATCAAATTAATCTGCATTGGCGACTTCCCAGTAACCAATGCAAGAACCAATGAATAGAACTCATTGTCAAATTAATGATACAAAAGTAATATCAATGTCCTTCCAAAAAAAATCAAATATATGTATTGCCCATTTTAGTCGGTGAATTATGAAAAAACAGTTACAAAATAATTGAACAGAGAAATGAGGCATTTCACCGATACAAATGACGGATTGACCAATTTCGATAAAAAGATAATTAATGATTACACACAACAAATGAACTACTTAAAAAGTGGAAAAGAAAAATATTTTTTACAGAATGTGAATAGTATTGTGATTTTTTATAATTTTGAAAAAAATTTGAATCATGAAAAAGATATTTACACTATTTGTTTTGCTTTCGCTGATAAGCTTGCTATCCTTTGCCCAACAACCCATGGACAGCACATTGATACTACAAAGAGATTCCCTGAATGGGCAATACACCCTAGCCAGAACATCCGGGGAACCTATGAATGCTGCAAAACTACAAGCTCTTCTTGAGCAGGCAAACAGCATCATCGAAAAAGATGATATTTTAATTGATCAGCTAGAAGTAAAACTAAAGCAAGTAAAGAACCTACAGGACACCGTAGCGACATCACAAACTCAACTCGACAAAATCACTACGGAAAAAAGTGTTTTGGAAACATTTGTGAATACGTATGTGTTTTATGGTGCTATTGGTGCGGGTGTTCTGCTATTAATTGTTATAGCACTTATGATAGTCGGACTAACGGGAAAAGGAAAAATACGCAAAAAACTCAAAGCAAAAACAGCAGAAGTAGTTGAAATAGAAACCAGATTAAACGCTGCCCTTGCGACTGCTGAAGGCAATTTGAACGAGAAAAATACTTTATTGAACAAAGCGATAAACGAAAAAGCCATCGCCGAAAGACGGACCACAGAATTGCAAAACCAAGTGAATGGATTCAACGCACGCCTTGCCGAACAACAACAAAACTTTGACGAACAAACCAAAAAACTTAAGAGTTCAGAAAGCACTTTAATTTCAAGCAAAATAGCATTAGAAAACAAAATAAGAAACTTAGAAACCAAAGAAGCTGAATTCAATGCTTATAAAAAGAATGTAGAAGATGCTCCGAAGGTTGTCATTTCAGATGACAACTTTATGCAAGAAAAAAGCAATTTAGAATCACGCATAAATGAATTGGAAACCACCAACGCATCCTTGAATGAGCAACTCGCCAAGCAGGCAGATGAAATATTTCAATCAAAAATAAAAACAGAAGAAGCGAAAGAAATATTGAATGACTATCGTGGAAAAGCAGAATTCGCCGATGAGTTCTACAAAAAGGTGGATGAAATAGAATTAAAAATAATTAAGTTAGAAAAGCTTGAGAAATTATATCAAAAACAAGTAATCTCTCAGGACGAATTCATCCAAATGAAAAATAAGTATCTATATGATTTATAATCATACGATAGTGCGGTAGTAGCTCAGTTGGCAGAGCA
>CAIOJS010000107.1 GCA_903858655.1 uncultured bacterium
TATCTACGATAATTGTATCACTTATATCTCCTGTAATATTTCAGAGCGCATCCCTAAAACTCATATATACTGTTTGTACTCCATCTCATCAGGATAATTGCCATGGGATAGTTGCACTACATCAGGTCCAGTTCGTTGCTCATGGATCATTGCCATATGCCACTTCCACTCATCAGAATAAGTTCGTCATTTGCCATCGAATTCAAGAATACAATCAATGGCATGGTTAAAATTTGAATGCCAAATTTGTAGAGCGGCTTCGGAGTCATTTTTTATCCCTTGGCTGAAGGCCAGAGCCCAAAACTCATTTCACCACAAGGAAGGTAATTTTGTATTTCTCTAACAATATTTAGTCGAGTTAATGGTTGTCTAGTAAACCTCAATTTATCACCGAGGCAGTTCGTGACTGGTTAGATAAAAATTGTCTTTGATTATTTGAGATCAACTGCCAGGTCGTTATTTGTGAATCATATTCGAATTGGAGCCAGAATCAGGATTCACTGTGCGAAGGGAATCCGTATTTGGTGCAATTGGTTTCGGTTCCTTAGGCTTTGATGCCTCAATGATTATTCCGATAACGGCTCCGATTGCTCCACCGATGAGAGCCCCTTCAAGCACCCCTGAATGTGCTCGCTTTGGTGTTGCCAGCGTAAAAACAATCGCTGGAATCAGAACATAGGCGATTCGAGATTTCATTTGATTATCCTGGTTCGATGATTGGTGACCGATTGAGCATTCCGATGGTCATTCAGTCAATGGGCCTCCGTAGGGACTAGTTCAATCCACGTGGATGCTCAAGGAGATAGGCGTGACCGGATCGGTTGCAAGTCTATTAAATTAAATGATTGCAGTGCCGTTTGGCAACGGACAAATTCAAAAAATAGCAAGTTTGGTGAGTGTTGGGGGGGGGGGGCCTCCTTGCGCGATTGGCTAAATCTCTTTTTTGCTACAACTTACAGAACAGGAGTTTCGGACTTGATTTGGACTCTGGGTGGCTTGCCCCCCATCGACGTGGAAGGCATTCTCTGAGAACATTTGGGCGAACTGGAGGGTTTGGGCAATTGGTTTGCGGATCTTGAACTGCCTATTCAAGCCCATTTGGAGTCTTGGAGCGAAGAAGGTTGATCAGATTCCAGTGACTTGAAGCGGAGGTGCGTAATCTTTTCATGGGAGGGGGATTTTCAAATTGATGCTTTAGGCAATCACCAATGCTTTATCCCTGAACTAAGCGAAGCCTTTTTCAAGGAGTGGGCTCATTGGTTCCTAGAACCACAATCGGGGACGTGCAAGTTGCACTCCTAAAGCAAATGAATACGGATTCCCTTCCGCTTACCCTGGTTGCAATCAATGGAATCTGCGAACTGGTGGGCTCGGTGTCTCTCAAACAGCATGATTTGGATTTAAGAAAGGATTTATCGCCGTGGTTAAGTAGCTTGTTTGTAGTACATCGATTCCGCAATCAAGGAGTTGGTCGATTCCTCCTTCGTAAAATATATACGGTAGCTTCCCAAATGAATAGGACGATTTTGATTTTTTTACACCGAAAAATA
>CAIOJS010000108.1 GCA_903858655.1 uncultured bacterium
AGTAATACTATTCTACAACAAGCTTCTGCGTGAAAGCATTGTTTTCGTTCGTAATCTTCACAAAATACAAACCTTTTTGCAAGTTGCGTATGTCAACTACTTGAGTAGTTTTGTTGATGATAGACTTCGAAACCAATTTACCTGTCATATCAAAAATCTCTATCAAGCCTTTGCCTTCGGTCATTGCCATGAAATATTCGCTTGCAGGGTTAGGATAGATGCTGATTTTGTTGCCCGAAAGTTCTTCCACACCAATCACACTCGACATATCAACTTTTGCCACTTGAGTCACTTCGCGCGAAACATCATCCTGAATAAACACAACAAATTCGCAATTGTTTTTCACATATCCAGCGGTGGAGAAATTGATATTGAAGGTTTGAGGATTTAGGGTGCCGAAGTTCACTGAAGTACCACCTGAACCGGGATACATGGCGCGTTCCACAAAATCACATTCGGTTTGGTTGCCCCAAGCCACTGCAATATTCGATTCTGTCAACACACAATGCAATTTAACAGGAGAAAAAGCCGTGAAGGTTTCTTGTGCCACGATGGTAGCTGTATAATTGTCTGTTGAGGTTTGAACGATGGAGAGATTCAAATTGTCGAACGCTGGACAAGCATAACGTTTGGTATAAATCGGTAAATAGGAGGGATACATACTTGTTGTGGCATTACCGCCATCCACGCGTGAAGCGCCATCACGATTACCATCACCTATAACGGTGGGGAAACCTGTGATAACATAATAGTTTTCGCGGTCAGTGCCCGTAGCGTTCGTATAGGTGTCGCCATTATGATAGGCAATAGCTGCCGCATTTTTATGATTCGTTTCTATCATTTCGCGCAAGCCCATAGCTGCACCCGGACAATACTGACACCATGTTCCCGTGAATTCTTCGAACAACACCAAATTGCGCGTCACGCCTCCCGCTATAGTCACACTGGCGGTGTTCGACGAATGAGAATATCCTAATAACGGATATTGCGCTCTTGCACCAAAAATGTATGTATTGGGCCAAGGGGCTACATCCGTATAGGTTAATCCCGTACCGGCACTTACCACAATGCCATTGCGGCTCAATTTATAGGAAGTAGGAGCAGGCACAGGGGCAGTCCAAACCACATCAATATTAGCGCCGTTGAGCGTGGCGGTTAAGTTTGATGGAGCTGTGGGAGCGGCTACGCTGTCCACTTTCAAATCATCAATATAATAGCCCGAAGTGCCCGTGGCGTTATTGTCCCATCCATAGAAATTAATACCATCAAGTTTCAACGAATTGTCGGTGCCTTGTGCGCCTTTGCTCCATTGATAGCTGGTGATTTCCACATCGTCAATATACAGCGAAGCAAAATCATCATCCAGATCAACTATCACTTGCATTTTTTTCCATGTGTTGCTGGTAAACATACCTATTGCTGATGTAGCGCCATTGGCATCCACCAAAATAGAATCATTTTTTATAAAAGCTTGCAACGCCCATTTGCTGTTCGAGCCACTAAAAAGGCTTAGAAAGTTGAAGTAGCCCAGTTTGCCCGTTTCAACAAACATATACCATTCAACTAAGTAGCGTCCTGTGGTTTTGCCGTTCAAGCGAAAAACGCAGTCGTTAGCATTCAACACGTTCACTGATTTGGTGCCGCTGTGTGCTTGTGTGCTCGACACGAAGGGATCTTCAGCGCCGCCGGGAGCTATTGACCAGGTGGTCCACGGAGCACCTGCTTGCGTTGCCAAACGGGTTCCCACCGTGTAGGCTTCGAAATCGGTTTGATACAAATTAAGCTGCGCTTTCGCTACCATAAAGCCGCTGAGTATCACAAATAAAAAGAGTACGATTTTTTTCATGTGTTTGAGATTTTGGTTAGTGATAAATTAATTACCTACAAAGATACGCAATAATAAACATACGCAACACATTTGTATAGAAAAATATTTTATTTTGTGCCTTGGGATTTGGGATTTGAGGCTTGGATTTTAAAAACCTCTGTGCATCTCTTATTTCTCAGTGCATCTCTGTGTAACAGCCAAAAACCACGGAGGCACTAAGAGCACTAAGTTACACTAAGAAGAAAAACAATAGAACAATTCAACAATAAAACAATTTTTGAAAAAAAATATTTTTTTTATTTTTTCATTGCTATTAAAAAAAATATTCAGATATTTGTACCGTCCAAATTAACTAAAAAAAAGCAACCACAAATCAAGTAAACCTGCCTGACTGTGTCACGCAGGCAGGAATATTTATTAACTTATTAAAATTCAATAAAAATGACAATCGCTAACCCTAATCCCGAAAAAAGATTAATGTGCGAATTCCACAGACCAAGTAATATTTCGCAACGCGTAACCTATGATCTTAAGTTTCTCAACGGCATGTTGGCTGACCCCTTTGTTTGCAGCCATAGAAGATTTGTTGGAAGATGCAAAGACACAGGTAGGCAAATTAGATGCTGCCGAAGTTAAAGCCGCAAGTAAACTACCCGGTGCCGCAGCGGCAAGAGACACCGAATTGCTCAAAACCAATATTATAATGGATAAGGTTTTGGCAAAGGTGCAAGAAGCCGGTGATGATGACATACCTAATTCAAAGACTCTTTTTGAGTCTCATCAATTAAAAATTCGTGTTCGCTCAAAAACTGAAAAAGGCGAATTCGAAGCAACTCAGGGCAAGGTATCAAAAACTATTGATGTTCAACATAAATTTGTGAAAGGTACCGTAGCTTATATCTTTGTGATAAGTACCGATAAAGAAAAATGGTTCGCAGGTGCATTTGGAACTGCATCTATGGACACCGTTGATAATATCAATGAGGAGCCATTAGTGGTTGGAACTTTATATTACCTCAAATCGCGTACACGTCACAAAGGTGTTTACAGCGATTGGAGTCAAATAGTTGAGGTTACTTGTATTTAATTAAAATCCGAGAGAATTAATAAAATTCCGAGAGAATTAATAAAATTCCGAGAGAATTAATAAAATTCCGAGAGAATTAATAAGAATCCGAGAGAATTAATAAGATTCCGAGAATATTAATAAAAATCCGAGAGAATTAATAAAATTCTCAGAGAATTAATAAAAATGCGGGAATATTAATAAAAATCTCGGAAAATTAATAAAATCGTCGGTAATATTAAAAAAGCGACGTTCTTAATAAATACCCGTGTTGTATATCACTATAGTTGACGATTAAACATTGTTATCTTTATTTGAATGAAGAACTTGCCGAGCTAAGAACTTCAAAAAAATATGCTTTTTTATCTTTGCAGATAAGATGAACAGCAAATTAAAAGTGGAGAATTGAAATAAAAATGGTAAGAACTAAAAGTCATTAAAGGAAACATTATGAAGGATAAATTAGAGGAAATATATAATAAAATCCCCGTTCGGCGGAGGTTATACCTCCGTCGCTTCTATCCTTTTTGGCTCTACCTAATACCCTTTATCAACAACAGCCATAAACTAATAAAGTAAAGGATTCCGTGCGCAATCTCTTTTTACCCTGATATGAAAAAGATCAAAAAGTATTTCGTAAAGACAATTTTATTTATTTCATTAATAGTAAATGTCATATTTCTATTCAATTCTATTAACGGATGCAAATCTTATCCTTTCAGTCAAAAGTGGACATCAACAGATTATAGTAAAACACGATATTTAATAATTACTGCTGATGATTTTTGTTGTTCAGTATGTATTGATTCAGGTTCAATTTTAGGAGTTAAAGACGGTATAATAAATACTTTAACTGCAATTACTACTTATCCTAATGCAGCATCAATTATAAAGAGTACAAAAGAAAAATATCCGTTGGTTCATATAGGTATTCATTTAAATATAACAACAGGTTCTGCATTGTCTCCTCGAGAAAAAATTCCAAGTTTAATTGATAAAGATGGGCAATTTTATGATATTACTGATGAGCTTGGTCGGTTAGATAAAATTTCATTAAATGAGGTTGAAATAGAACTCCGGGCACAAATAGAAGAATTTTTGAAATCTGGTGTTGAAATTGATCATTTTAGCTATCAACATAATTTGCTTGCACTTTATCCTCCTTTTTATGATATAGTCATAAAACTTGCCAAGGAATATAATGTACCTGTTAGAAACCCTGTAAGTTTAAGTGTTATAGATAAGGATAAATTTCCTAATTCTGGTACTCGACAAGTTGCTAAACAACTTGTTACAAAATTAGCTCTTAAACATCCTTTTAAAGCCTTGGGTCTTATAAAATATGCCAAGGAAGAAACAATGCTAGAAAATATTAAAAAATTAGACAACGCGAAAATTAAGCATCCTGATTATATGATTGATTATCTTTTTGGGAATCCGACTCCCGAAAATCTAATATATATTTTAAATAACTTACCTGAAGGCACGTCTGAATTGATTTTTCATTTAGGTTTTAATTGCGAATCCGATAAAGCTAGTAAGGGCATCGATACAAATTATTTTCCATTGAGAGAAATGGAAACAGTACTTGCTACTAGCTCCTTTATAAAAGAATATATTAAAAATATGAATATTAAGATCATTTATTTTTCAGATTTGACCAAATAAAATTAATTGGATATATGAATGATGATACGAATTTAAATGTACCTGATGCACATCTGGATTATAATGCATTTTATATTTCTCAGCTAGAACAGGCAATTGACCAAATCTCCAAACTTCACAATGTGCTTCCCCCGTTCGGCTTAGGCTGTGCCTAAGTTGAATATATCTATATAGGCTGTGCCTATTTACCTAATTATCTTATCAACCAATCAACCAATTGACTAATTAACCATTCAACCAATTCACCAATCAACTTCTTCTGAAAAATATTCTATCTGTATGCTAAAAAAAAAGTAATTTTGCTAAAAAAATAAAATATAACCTCATGAAAAAAATCTTTATTACACTGATTGCGCTTGTCATGACAATGGCAGTCTTCGGACAGACAAAAGAAATTATTAAATGTCGTATCTGGAAAACAAAAAGTTTTTGCACTCTTCCTGACTCAGTTAATGTACCGGGAGCAGTAAATTATTCAAACACATACATAAAAGGACTCTCATGTAGTGACCTCGACAAGAAAGAAAACCTTGTGGGTGTCTGGGTAACATTTCAAGGTAAAAACCTCACTATGCTTTCCCTGACAAGTCACTATGAAAATATTACTTTAGTTCGTAAAAACACTCAAGAAAAAATCCATCCTTATGCTTATATGGAAAGGTCTAAACCAATCGAAAAAGATGGAAAACCTCAATATAACAGTAAAGAATCAACTATTGGTACATGTAAATATGAGTTAAAACCAAACAAAAGATATGACGTGTTCATTATATTTGAAGCAGGACAAGTCGGCGACAAACTCATAATTGACAACTTCTTAGAAACAGAAATTACAGAATAATTACCGTTACTAACAGCAAGCCGCAAGACGTAATATCTTTTTTCACTCTCGCTTCCGAAGTAATCATTAATTATTTTTTTCTATTTTTGTTCAACATCAACATGCCAAATATAATGAAAATGAATAACAGCAAAGCCTCACCTCCAAAGGCAAGGAACGCTTTAAAAGAAACTAAAACTTTTATTCCCGCAGAGAAAAGAACTTCTTTACTCTTTATCATTATTGCTTTTTGTGTTCCTGTATTGCTGTATCTGCAAACACTTAGTTTTGGATTCACCTTTGCGGATGATGACCGCATCATCTTAAATAACATTAATTTCCTTAGCAATTTCGGCAACGCGCTTCATTCATTTCTTACAGATGCACTACTTGTAAACTCCACTTCATTCTACCGCCCGCTGCAAACCTTATCCTTCATGATAGATATACAGTTGTCGGGCGTGAACCAAACATGGATGTTTCACCTGACGAATGTTTTGCTTATAGGTTCCATTTCATCTTTACTTTTCCTTCTACTCAGGCGGTTTTCAATACCACGCAACTTAGCTTTACTTGCCGCATTGATTTATTGTGTCCACCCGCTTTTTGTATCTTCTATCGCGTGGATACCGGCAAGGGGAGATCTAATGCTCGCATTTTTTTCATTATTGTCATTCTTGTTTTTTATCGAACTGCTTCAAAAAGGCAAGATGATTTATCTGTTTTTAAATTGGGCGGCGTTCACAATGGCTTTATTCTGCAAGGAAACTGCAGCTTTTCTGCCTTTCATTTTCATAATGTATCTCCTACTGTTTTATCCTGCAAAACGTTTTGAAATAAAATATCTTTTCAATATTTTACTTATTGGGTTTTCAGGAATGTTCTGGTATGGGATGCGCACAAAAGCAGTTGGGAATTTCATGTATCGTGATGGTATGGTTGGTATAAAGCCGCTGCTGCATAATCTGAGAATAATTCCCGAATCTTTGGCTAAGTTTTTCTTTCCGTATGATATAAATCCATTGCCGATGTATTCTCTCATAAAAACTTTGATTGGTTTGGCAATAGTCGCAGCGATTATCATAATCTTCTATAAAAGAAAAAAGTTAAAAAAAGAGAACCTGTTTTTTCTGTTCTGGTTCTTGATTCTGATGTTGCCTCCCATGGTATTCAAAAACTTGTACGTGGATTATTTTGATCATCGTTTTTTTCTTCCATTAATTGGAATACTGCTGTTCGTATTGTTTGCTCTTCCCCGGAAATGGTTCATTAACGGAAATAGTAAAAGATTGTGGATAATGGTCGCTGTCATAATTCTTCTATGTTCTTTCACATTTATAAAGTCTCGTAATTACTCCGATCCAATGACTTTTAATAATATAGCAATTGCTCAAAACCCTAATTCTGCTATAATTTACAATGACAGGGGATGGGCTAAAGAAAACATGGGCGATACGCTTGGTGCCATCCGTGATTTTGACAAGGCGATTGCTATTGACCCTAACTGTGGCGATGCATACAACAACAGAGGATGGTTGAAAAGGATCAAACATGATTATCGAGGTGCCATTGCAGATTTTAATAAAGCTATTGCTATTTACCCTGACTTTCAAAAAGCATTTATTAACAGAGAAATTGCCCGTAGAGCATTGGGCGACAATACTACTGAAAAGCCTTCCGGGAATATTGCTATTGCTCCGAATGACGCTCTTGCCTTAAACAGCAGGGGATGGGCAAAAGAAAACAAGGGTGATACATTGGGCGCCATTGAGGATTTTAATAAAGCCATTGCCATTGATCCGAATTGTGCCGATGCATTCAACAATCTGGGATATTTAGAAATGCTTAGAAATGATTTTAAGGGAGCTATTGCATATCTTGATAAGGCTATTACTATTCGCCCCATTTATGGCAACGGTAAGGCATACACGAATCGAGGGTTTGCAAAACTAAGCATGGGTGATAAACCTGGTGCCATAGCAGATTATACAAAAGCCATTGAAATTAATCCCAATTATGCCGGTTACTACTTTAACAGAGCTACGGCTAAATATGCCTCAAAAGATTTTGCAGGAGCATTGGAGGATTGCGAAAAGGCTTTAAAGTTAGATCCTAATTATAAAGATGTATTAAACCTGAAAATTCAAATTCAGCAAGAACTTCAAAAGATAAATCATTAATTATTTTTTTGTTTGGAATAAGAAATGAAAACTCTGGAGGCTCTCCCTATTTCCCTAATCAACAATTTAACCAATCAACCAATCAACCAATCAAACAATTAACTAATCAACAAATAACAAAAATGAAAACAAAATTATGGATACTTATCTTCTGCATTTTCATGGGAAGTGCTATTGTGCAAAACAGTTGTGCTCAGGACATGACCACCACCTTCAAACAAGGACTCGCATACTACGATGCCGGCAATTATACAGCAGCCATTGAGCAATATAATAAGGTACTGCAAAGCAATCCGAAGGATGAAAAAACTTTATACAACAGAGGGTTGGCTTATTTCAAACTCACGAATTACGAATCGGCTATAAAGGATTACACCGATGCCATCCTCATTGACCTTAAATATGAAAATGCCTATTTCAACCGTGGATTGGCATATTACTTTCAAGGAAACTATTCATTTGCCATCATTGATTTTAATGCGGCATTGAATCTAAACCCTGAAAGTGCCGAAGCTATTTATAGTCGCGGGCTATGCTATCGCAAGAAAGGGGATTTCGAAACTGCCATAGCTGATTATACCAAAGCCATAAAAATGAATCCGCAATACACAGATGCTTATTACAGTAGGGGATTGGCTTATTATTACAAAGGAACCTACCAAGCTGCCATTGACGATTACACCTTTGCCATCGTCCTCGATTCGAAGTATGCGGATTCCTACTAC
This sequence comes from uncultured bacterium, assembly GCA_903858655.1. Classification (GTDB taxonomy): domain Bacteria; phylum Bacteroidota; class Bacteroidia; order Bacteroidales; family CAIWKO01; genus CAIWKO01. The sequence goes on from CAIOJS010000108.1 coordinate 8,288, forward strand.
AACCGTGGTCTGACGTATGATAAACTCAATGATACGAAACATGCCATAGAAGACTATACCACTACCATAAAACTAAAACCGGAAGATTCGGATGCACATTATAACAGAGGTATAGCCTATTATCACCAACAAAATTATGATTTTGCCATAAATGATTTCAACGCTGCATTGAAAATTAATTCTCAGCAAGCCGATGTATATGTTTTCCTTGGACTATGTTATCGCAAATTGGAAAAATATGATTTAGCCATTGCTAATTTCACTTCAGCCATAAAAATAGATCCGAAAAATTCACTAGCCTACAACAATAGGGGAAGTATGTATTATATGCAACAAAAAAAGGATTTGTGTGTAGCGGATTGGAAAAAAGCAGCAGATTTGGGCGATAACACCTCGAGAAAATACTTGAAAGATTATTATAGTATTGTTTATTAAGTTGAGAAATCATAATCGCAGGTTTAGCTTTACTTGTTCCTAATTATATGTGAACCTTTCAACAATTCAACAATAAGGCAATGTAACAACCGCCCCCGGCAAAAGTATTTTTGTAAAAAAAATAGTTGCAATTCATGAAAAATGTTTAATTTTATCCTCATGAAAAAAACAACCCTCCTCATCCTCCTCCTGTTTCTCATTGCCTCGTGCAAAAAGGAGAATGCTTGCGATTGCTTCAAAAGTACGGGAGACATCACCACAGAGATACGTGATGTTTCTAATTTCTCGAGCATTTATGTTTCCGACAATGTGAATTTGTATCTCACTCAGGATAGTGTTTTCTCAGTGAAAGTGGAGGCAGGGGAGCATCTGATTTCGTTGATTACCACCGAAGTGGAGAATGGTTCGCTTCACATCTCCAATAAAAACAAATGCAATTGGATGCGCAGTTATAAGCCTAAAGTCAATGCTTATGTGAGTTTGCCTTCCTTGTTATATATGGAAAGTTCAGGAGCAGGAACTGTCACCTCTACCAGTACATTTACGGGGGATAGCCTGCGTTTCGATTCGAAAAATGCTTCCGGCGATTTGACAATGGCTGTGGACGTGAAAAAATGTTTCATCATCATCAATACAGGTTCATTAAACGTTACGCTGAATGGCAAAGCGGATGATTTAGAGGTGTATTACAATGGCTATGGCATGATACATTGCGAAAATGTTTTGGCTAGACAGGTTCTAGCGACTAACAAAAGCACAGGAAACCTCTTTGTAAACGTCACGGAAGCCATCTACTATCATATCTCTTATGATGGCAATATATATTACTATGGAAGCCCATCTGTGATAGAAGGCACCGATACAGGTAGGGGGGAGCTATTAAAGAAGTAAATTAATAAAAGAAAAGAATAGTTCTTTGCCTAGGATTATTCATCAAAAAACTCATATTCGTATTTGGTAGCATACATCTGCCGAACATCGTCTTCGGGGTTTTGCGTATAGACTAGGATTTCTA
>CAIOJS010000109.1 GCA_903858655.1 uncultured bacterium
AATCTTAAATCAAAAATCTTTAATGCTTCTGCATGCCTATTCTTTGCGTCCATGCAATGTTAGCGCAAAATGTTTAATAATATCGTCTTTACTAAAAAAATCGTTTTTACTGTTTGCTATCTTGTAATACATAGTAGTTTCGGTTAAGAGTGTACCACTTTTGTATTCTAAGTTCCATAGGTAAGTAAGTTCTGCATAGCTATTTGGACTCATTTTATTTACAAACGTACATAATGGGTTGCCACGGACAACAAATCTTAAAGTGTCATTAGTTACGTTATGAACCTTTTGAATAAAAAGCGCTTGGTCAACATTGGTTTTAAAATGATACTCTTTCGAATCAAATCTATCAATTTTGTTATCAATTATTAATGTATCTAAATAGATCGTATCCCCAACAATAAATTCATCTGTTCTTAGAGGTGGAGAATTAGACTCTTGCTTTTGTGCATAGCATGAACAAAAAGAAAAGGTAATCATTGATAGAAATACAAAATAGAAAGATGTTTTCATGGCTTTATTTTTTGATAGTATTTTAAATTTTCTTTTCATATTTCAATTTTCCTCTATTCGGGGCGTTTTAATTCTATTTATCGCAGAGTATATTCATATTTAAATCCATAAAAAAACTCACCGTTTCTTTTATAGTAATTCATATACTCCAATAATCCATCTTCTCTATAAAAATATTTTTCCATTACTGTAAGAAGCCCTGTATTATCTTTAATGCTGACCGTTAACAATTGTCCTTTGGTATTATATACATAGATTACCATATAATTTTCTTTCTTGTCCTCATCATCTATATTAACTCGGAACTGTAATATGTTGCCATTTTTATCGTATATATAATTTGACTGATGTACGTATCCAAGATATTCAATCATCCGACCCTTCTTATCAAGCTTATAATAATATGATTTATCTATAACTTCACCACGGTCATAAATTAAATCCAAAGCCTTAAAATATTTGTCACTTAATGTGTCCTTATATTCAGGTTTATACGAAACTGTATCACGTGCCAAATAAGTTTTTGAGAATATTAAATTCCCTTTTTTGTCGAGTTTAATTATTTGCCACTCATTAAGCTCATCCTTATCCGCAAAATGATCTCTAAAGAAAAGGTCTATGCGAACAGTATTATTGACATCATTATAATTAAGTTTATATGTATCAATCCAAGTACTGTCATCATCAATCTCTATAATTTCTATTTGTCTGAATTTATTATCATATTTGTAATAGTTGCGCACATGCTTTAAATAATCAACATCCATCACATAACCTTCAGAATAAATTGCCATACCATTTGAATCGTAGAAATATTTTTTTTGAAACACAGTATCCATGTTTAAAAAGTTCCAATGAGCAGTATCTAATCTTGTGAATTTAATGTTTTCAATAATAAAAACTGACTGTTCTTTTATTCTCTTGTCAACAGGTTTTTCCGGTTTAACGCCATAAATAGGAAGTTGTGCAAATAGCATTGTTGGAACAACAGTCAGTAGTATAAATATTAAAATTGTAATTGTCCTTTTCATATAATGCACGGTAACGGTTTTGCTTTTATTTATTCCATCAAATTAAATTCCACCACAAAGATACAAAAACAAATCCAATATCATCAACAATCATCAAAAATACTTTGCTTTGAGTGTGCTTGCGCGAAATCATCAAAAATAAAAAAATCTCAAACTTCCTCCAAACTCTTTCGTTGTTGTTTCAACCTTAGGCTTTGTAGTTCCGAACTACAAAAAGGTAGTCGCGAACTACAAAAAGGTAGTTCCGAACTACAAAAAGGTAGTTCCGAAGTACAAAAAGGTAGTTCCGAAGTACAAAAAGGTAGTTCCGAAGTACAAAAAGGTAGTCTCGAACTACAAAGAGGTAGTTCCGAAGTACAAAAAGGTAGTTCCGAAGTACAAAAAGGTAGTTCTGAACTACAAAAAGGTAGTTCCAAACTACAAAGATTTTGTCGCATGTGAATGACTATCAATGATATAAAATTAATATTGAGGTTGACTTGATTTTTTGCAATACAAAAGGGCTAAAAAGCAAAATTGCTTCCCGAAACAGCCCATTAGGGAGCTTCGAGAAGCAATTTCACCAATTCATTTTACTGAATTAAGCTGAAGGAGGGTCTTCCTTATGCTTTCTGCCCGGAAAGCGTGCCTTCATCTCGTCATACACAATTTTTGCGCCCGGCACATCGCGACGAGCAGCATCTTTCGCAGCACCATAAATTGATAATGATGCTGTGAATGCGTCAAACCCTGCCACCATGATAGAGTCTTCCAATTGCGTGGTCATCTCTTCCATCTGACGAAAAATAGATTTCATAATAACTACTGCTTCCATATCTTTTTTCAATTCTGCAATGTCAACATAAGCAGGAACCAAATGTGGATACAATTCGGCAAAGTCAATTGCCTTTTGAACGAAAGCAATAGTTTTGTCGCCCATTTTAGCATACGCTTGGCGTTCTTCAGCCGTCAAGGTCATCAAGCCTGCAGGAAGTTTATTTTTAACATCCACCAAAAAGCCCCTGATATCCTCAACGTCTGCCGGAATAAAAACTACTGAAAATTTATCCATAACAAACTTTTTTAATTGATTAATAAAGCGATTAATTGTACCGCAAAATTACAACTTTTTTTATTCATACAACAAAAATCTTCTTTTTTTTGAAAAAATATTTTTCCTGCTCTATTTATCACAATTGAGCTGAATTTGCGTTCATCTGCGTTATCTGCGGGAAAATATATGCTCCATTTTCAAACCCTGACGTCCCCCAATTACTTCCCCAATCCAATCAAAACTAACAAACTGACAAATATTTGTCCTACACTTAGCAAATGTCAACCACCCTTTTGTCAAATTATCCAATCACTTGTTGTAACTTTGTATCCAATTTCAAAAGATATTTATTGGACACTTGACTCTTGTTTTTCAAGGAACTACAAAAACAGAACACTCAAAAATCCTTCACAGTAAATAGACATCATTAAAGAAAACCACAATGATAAAAAAAATTCTTGTTGCCAATCGAGGCGAAATAGCCGTCAGAGTGATGCGCACTTGCCGTGAGATGGGCATCGGCACCGTAGCCGTTTTTTCCTCCGCCGACCGCCCCTCCCTCCATGTTCGCTATGCCGACGAAGCCTACTTTATCGGACCCGCTCCGTCCACCGAAAGCTACCTTCGTATAGATAAAATTATCGAAGTCGCCAAAAAATCCGGCGCCGACGCCATACATCCCGGCTACGGTTTCCTGTCCGAAAACGCTGCCTTTGCCGACCGTTGCAAACAAGAAGGTATCATTTTTATTGGTCCCTCATCGGATGCCATGCGCACCATGGGCGATAAAATCACTGCCCGTCAAAAAATGATTTCTTCGGGCGTTCCTGTTGTCCCCGGCTCCCCGGGCAACATCAACAACGATGGCGACATCATCCATACCATCAAAGAAATTGGCTTACCCGTCATGATCAAAGCCTCTGCAGGCGGCGGTGGCAAAGGTATGCGCCTTGTCCGCAACGAAAAAGACATCCTCAACTCCGTTCGCGCTGCCAAATCCGAAGCCATGTCGTCCTTTGGCAACGATTCGGTTTACATCGAAAAATATATCGAATCGCCCCACCACATCGAATTCCAAGTTTTAGCCGACAAATATGGCAATGTGATTCATCTCGGCGAGCGCGAATGTTCTGTGCAGCGCCGCCATCAAAAGGTGATAGAAGAAACCCCCTCTCCCATCATGACGCCCGAACTCCGCGCCGAAATGGGTGCCCATGCCGTGGCTGCTGCCAAATCCGTCAACTACGAAGGCGTCGGCACCATCGAATTTCTTGTGGACTCCCATCTCAAATATTATTTCTTGGAGATGAACACGCGTCTTCAGGTGGAACACCCCATCACCGAGCGCGTCACAGGCATTGACCTCGTGAAAGAACAAATACTTGTTGCCAACGGCGAAGCCCTCACCCTGAAACAAGAAGACATCAAGATGACCGGTCACGCCATTGAATGTCGCATCTATGCCGAAGACCCCGACAACAACTTTATGCCAAGCCCGGGCACCATCATTCATATCATCGAACCTATGGGATTAGGCGTCCGCATTGATGGCTACGTCTATAAAGGCTACAAAATCCCCATCTACTACGACCCGATGATTTCGAAGATGATAGTATGGTCGCGCACCCGTCAAGAAGCCATTCGCCGTATGAATCGCGCCTTGTCGGAATACAGAATCACGGGGATAAAAACATCCATCAAATTCTTGATGAAGATTATGAAAGCCCCTGATTTTGTCAACGGACAATACGACACCCATTTTATTGAAAACAACCACAACTTCCTGTTCACCCCAGAACCTGAAGATTCCATCCGCGAAGATATGGCGATGATAGCCTCCTTCCTTGATTACCACGAAAAACTTTTGGCAGCAACCCCAAAAGTTATACACAACACCTTAGGCAACAATTGGAAGGATTTGGGCAGAAAAAAGAACGTTCTCCGATTCTAAATCAAATGTATTATAGCTAAAAAGTATGACTGACTACCACTTCAAATTTTTCATTTTTCATTTTTAATTTTTCATTATAATTAATACTACTATGTCCCTCGAAATAAATATCGGAAAACGAACCGCCACCATCGAACTCTTATCCAAAGACAAATCTATCCATACCTTCTTGGTTGATGGCGTTGAATATGTTGTGGATGTTGTTCGCTTTGCCAAAGGCACCTACTCCATGTTGTACAACGACCGCTCTTTCTTTATCGAGCTGATTGAAGGCAAGGATAGTAAAAAATACTATGTCAACACCAAGAACTTGTCCTACGAACTCGAAGTGATAGACGCCGAAAGTCGTTATCTGAAGAACAAAAACAAAGGCGGTTTGGATAGTGCCGACAACTCCATTGTGTCGCCCATGCCCGGCAAAGTTGTCAAAGTTCTTGTTCAGAAAGGCGACGCAGTGCAGCAAGGTCAAACCCTCATCATCGTAGCTGCCATGAAAATGGAAAGCGAATACAAAGTCAGCCAGGATGGCATCGTTGCCGAAGTGCTTGTCAAAGATGGCGACACCGTTGACGGCAACCAAACCCTTATTGTTATTGAATAAGGAATAATAAATAACTCAATCAACTAATACACATATTTAACTTAATCAACATAACCATGACAGAACAAGAAAAAAAATACGCTAAATATGAAGAGCTAAAAAACACAGCGGAATTAGGAGGCGGAAAAGATCGTATCGAAAAACATCATGCTGATGGCAAAAGAACAGCCCGCGAACGCATCCATGCCCTTCTCGATCCCGATACTTTTGTAGAACTCGACAAACTTGTCACCCATCGTTCCACTGACTTTGGCATGCAATCCAAGAAATTCTTAGGCGACGGACTTGTTTCAGGATATGGCAAGATAGATGGCAAGTTGGTCTATGTTTATGCACAAGATTTCACCGTGTTTGGTGGCAGCTTAAGCCGTGCCAATGCTGACAAAATTGTTAAAATACAACAATTAGCCATGCAGATGGGTGCTCCCATCATCGGCTTGAACGATTCGGGCGGTGCTCGTATCCAAGAAGGCGTGCAAAGCCTTGCCGGTTATGCTGATTTGTTTTATTTGAATGTGATGGGCTCTGGTGTTATTCCTCAAATCTCTGCCATCTTAGGTCCTTGCGCAGGTGGTGCTGTATATTCTCCTGCTATCACCGATTTCATTCTGATGGTGAAAGACACAAGTTATATGTTTATCACAGGTCCGGATGTAATCAAGGCTGTTACCCACGAAGATGTGACCAAAGAAGAATTGGGTGGCGCGATGTCGCATAACGCTAAGAGCGGCGTGGCACATTTTGTGGCTGAAAACGACGACCATGCCATGATGATGCTTCGCGAACTCATGAGTTTCTTGCCTTCTAACAATATGGAAGATCCTCCTGTGAAGCCTTGCACCGATAATATTCGCCGTGAAGATGAAAAACTTCAAACGCTGATTCCCGATGATCCCAACAAGCCTTATGATATGAAAGATATCATCTTGAGTGTTGTTGACGATCACAACTTTTTCGAAGTACAACAATATTATGCGCTTAATATGATTGTTGGTTTTGCTCGTTTGGCGGGTAAAACTGTTGGTATCGTTGCCAATCAGCCTGCATTTCTTGCCGGTGTGTTGGACATCAACTCTTCAGTGAAAGCTGCCCGTTTTGTCCGTTTCTGCGATGCGTTCAACATTCCTTTAGTTACTTTTGTGGATGTTCCGGGATTTATGCCGGGTACTGTTCAAGAATTTGGTGGCATCATCAAGCATGGTGCGAAACTATTATATGCTTTTGCTGAAGCCACAGTGGCGAAGATTACCGTGATTACACGGAAAGCGTATGGGGGAGCTTATGATGTTATGTCGAGCAAACATATCGGCGGAGATATCAACTACGCCTACCCTGCTGCGGAGATTGCCGTGATGGGTGCAGAAGGTGCCGTGAATATCATTCATCGTGACATAAAAAATGATGAAGAGAAGCAAAAAGCCATCGAAGATTACCGCGAAACCTTCTCAAATCCATATCGCGCAGCAGAACTTGGCTACATTGATGAGATAATTTATCCCAAGGAAACACGTTTCAAACTCATACAAGCTTTGGAGATGACTCAAAATAAAAGCAAATCAAACCCTCCAAAGAAACACGGCAATATTCCTTTATAGGTTTGAAAGTAATATATTTATAGGATTTATATTTCCTTCTGATTTAATAACATTTCTTTTTTTGATG
>CAIOJS010000110.1 GCA_903858655.1 uncultured bacterium
ATTAATCCATTAAATTATCTCCCTAAAGGAGACAAACACAATTCCGATTACTTCGACGAATATAGATTAAAAATTTACCAGCGTCGCATAGACAGTGGCTTGCAAGATCTCTTGGGTGACATGTGTGCCATCATCATTCAAGTACAAACTGGCGATGCAATGGCCTACCTAAAAGAGCTCTATGCGATGACGCCTTATCGCTACGAAGCCAGCTATATCAGTAATACACATAAAATTTATGTCTTAATCAATAACCATAATTCGCCGGTCTACTTGATTACGGAACCGTTGGATCCGAATTTTGAAGATGATGTGACACGAATTAATAAAATCTATCCCAATGCTCGAGAAAAATGCAACGCACGCTATATTGGTGAAGTATTCAAAACCAAAGATAAAGACGCAACCAAGGCTATTCTGATCGCTAACGATATTATCTTTCAAGATCCAGATATTACTGAAAATAAACTATATTGTGGCCAACACATTCATTTCACTCAAATGTCTAATCTGACTTATAATTCCGTGGGCTATATTGACCAAGATATACTGGATTTTGATGCGCTTCAACTCGGACAGCGCTTCTTTTTAACACCAGAAGAGCAGCGTGCTTTAGAAAAGATAGATGAAATGAGCATCAACAGCGGTATTAAGGGTTTAATTAAAGGGATTGACCACATGGCAACGCGAATTTTGGCCAGTGATCGTGAAGACGCTATTTTAGAATTTTTGAGCCTGTCAAATTATTATTTTTGGGGGGCTTACAATATTGAAGACATGAATTCGTCAACCAATGTAAATCGTGTGTTGCATGGCAATGATATTCGCTCACCGGCCAAAGTATTCACCGCGAACAACACACCGTATATGGTTAATTCTTTTGTGCATCGACCCATGCCAACTGAAACCTTTGTGCGAAACTACGGACGACGCATGCATCACATCGCAATGGAAGTGATTGATGGCGATCATCCAAACGGCGGTAAAAATATTGACTTCGTCATAAACACGCTGAAAAAGAACTCAAATACAGAATTTTTATCGATGGTATTTGGCGAATGTAACGACGCACCGGACCTAAAACAAATCTTTTCGAAACATTCGGCATTATCTTTATTAATTACCGAGTACGTCGAACGTTGCCATGGTTTTGATGGATTTTTTACCAAAGAAAACGTTGCCGCGTTGACGCAAGCGGCAGGATTGGATGAAACGGTTAAAAGTCATCAACAAATACGTGGGTTGATCGGCGATTAAATGTAGAACGAACCATGACGAACAATAGGCTCTAAAAACGCAGCCAGATCCAGCTTTTTATTTAATCGGTATTGATACACCTTGGTTTGTTGCAATTTTTGACCGTGTCAAAAGTTAGCAATTATGCTAACCTAGATTTGTGAAATGGGAATTTATTTATTACAGCGAATGAGTGCAAAAAGATATCCGTTTGATGCCAAGTGGCTTGCTTTATGAATTCTATGCAATGAAAAAGCTTATGGAAGAAAAAGGACCATCACTGGATAGATTGCTGAAATATGCCCATGCATTAGGATATGACTTAATTTTTAAGCTTATTCCTTTGAAAAAATTAAAACACGCTGAATAATTGGATGAAGCGAGGTAAGCGCTCATTGACGAACAA
>CAIOJS010000111.1 GCA_903858655.1 uncultured bacterium
AGGCCGGATAACTGCTGCTGATAAGGCATTAATGGAGGCGTACAACAAGCGACGGAAAGCCATAGATGCCGCAGAAGACGAATACGCCACGGTTTACAATAAATTCGTTAAACGGAAGGATAACTCGTTCGGCATTATCTTGAGAATTGGGGAATTGAAGAATGTACTGTGTTTAAACGTTGAAGCCAACATCGATGATTATGGCCTGGTGCTTTACTTTCCTAAGGCGAATTTAAATAGCAAATACGAGGCATGAATGTGTCTCGCGGAAATGACCTGTTACTCGCAGCATATCTCTTTCTTGATATCGGTGTATTCCTTAGAGTAGTTGCTTTTTGCAGCAGAAAACGCCCAACCAGCAAAACCGTGCATTCCGCCGAAAAGGTTCGAGATTATGCCATGTTCGATGAGCCGCAGGTGCTGGATGTAATCTGAGTTTGGCGGGTGCCCTTCGGCAATCTTTTTCTTTACATAATCCCCTCGGAGGTTTAGTTTCATCTGCTCACCCGCTAGATTATGAGTTATTCTCATATAAATATTATATGGTTAAAAATATTCTTATAAGAATAAGTTGCATCTGAGTAATCCTACTTGGTTCTTTTGGACTTCCTTATTGAGCGATCTAATTTCATTGCTTTCTCAGCCCGATCCAATTCTGCGCATGTATCAAGAATTTCTCCAAGCGTGTCTTTATCTGGGTCATTATCCGAATTAAAGCGCGCGTCCATATCCCCAATTAATTCAATTTTCTCATAGATGTATTTCTTGTTTGTATTGTTTGAAAGGTTGTGAAGCATATCGGCAAGCTTCACAAGTGCACCACCGCCCGTCTTTAAGTCAAATTCGTCATCTTTGTCTTTTGTAACTTCACGAACAATATCTGCTACTTTTTTGCCAAACTTATGTTCTATTTTCTTATTGGTGATGTGTGTGTCTTCAACAACATCATGTAAAAGTGCGGCAATTAGTACATTCTCATCTTTGGTGAGTATTGAAAGTATATTATAAACTGCTAGCGGATGAATTATGTATAGCTTTTTTGTACCTCTTCGAGGTTTATTACCATGGGCTTTTTTTGCAAATAAATATGCCTCTTTTATCTTAGTGTTCATTCCGGCTGTGCTCTCCAAGTCCACAATACCACCATACAGGCATCTGCACATGATTTTATAGCTCTATCTCGCTCGTCTGTTTATTCATTCAAATGGGCGTTAAACCCCATCCTAGTCTGCATTCACTATCTAGTGCGCAGCCGGAATCTTCGGTTTGCCATCATCCACAATTGGCGAGATGAGAAGCGCGGTTCGCAGCATGCTATCATGAAGCGCCGTTTTGTCCTTGCTTTCGAATTCCATCCTAAGGGGAAAATCCGTTCTGAGCGTGAGCGTCAATTGCTTCGCGCCGCACTTCTTGGCTATTTGCAGCATTTTCTCAAGATATTCAATGGCAAACGTGCTCCTTGCATCCTTTTCATTAAAGCGCGAGTCAATGCTTGGGCTGGCATCTATATTGAACACAAGCGGTTCCTGCCCTGAAAAGGAGTCGGAGCGAATCAGGGCGTCCAGTTCCACACTCTGAGTAGCCACCATGCACACCTCACTCGGATCCATCCAAGCGAACGGATAGGTAATCTTTGCCGGCTTGACGAGGTCTTCAGTTTTCCGTTCCACCTTCATCTCAGGTTTTCCCACGCATTCATCTGTTTCTTCCATGTTCTCACCTACATTTTCCAAAGCACCCACGCGAGTATCACGAATACCAACGCCATCGGCAGGCATAGCATGCACGCGCCAAGGAGCGCATATCCTGGTTTTTCCGCCAAAAGTGCGGCTAGAAAGCCAAGAATTATCGTAAGTGCCGCCATTATTCCGCAAAATACCGCGCCTGCGCGAGAGAGCAGGTGCCAATCAAAGGATTTTCCAGCTCTGCGCGGCTTTTTGGCTCGGCTTGCGCCCAAATGAATATCTATTATTCCCATCTATCTCACTTCCACAACCATCTTGCCATCGTTACCTACAAACACACGCCCAGGCAACTCCGGGATTACATGATAGTTCGTGAGCGGCTCGAGCCAGGAGTACGGGAGCTCAACGCGTGTCAGCTTAATGGCCGGCGTCTTCATGCGTTTCGGGCTTAATTCACAGAGTTTCACCCACGCGCCGTAATCATTGCCGTGCTTTTCGGTGAATCTGATGAAGAGCACGGTCGCGCCAAGAGCCCAGTCGCGCATTCCATCCACCCACGCGCTGTCCGGTGGGGCGTCGGGATGGTCGATGTGAGCTGGCCCAATGATTTTGTAGTACATAATATCACCCATATCTTGCCGTTTCAGTCTGCGTCTTTCTTTCCCAGTTCTCCTTGTACTTTGCCTCAAGCATGCCGAAAAGCGAGATTGTGTCCTCTTTTGCCTTGTCAGAGTCCTTGCCTTCCACAGTCACCACCACGTCGCCGAACTTTATGCTGACTGTTACGTTGCTTTCCGGAGCGGCTTCGTTTTTCTTTTCAGGTATCGCTTTCATGCCACGAATCTCGTCCTCGAGAACTTTCATTCTCATTATTATCGTTTTGACGTCTTCCGCCACGCTTAATTGCATTTTTTCCTCTGCCATTTGAACACCTTCAATACATCTTCCTTGCCTGCCCGGCGAAGCTGCCATCGCTACAGAAGTAGCCCCAGGATGGGCCGGGCGGAACGTACTTTTCTTCTTTCGGTTTTGTGGGAGGTTTGGCGTCATCCTTCACGGCATCCTTACTATCTTCTTCTGGGGGCGCAGGTGCGCTCACCTGTGCTTCAGATGGAGGCTCTATGAAGTCAGCCAGCGTTTGCATCGGTATCAAGTTGGATATTGGCGCGGTTCTGCCTACGAACTCGTTTATCATGCAGGATGCGGATTCAGAGCGGTAAAATGACCAAATTACAAGGCATTTCCAGCCGCATTTGCGATAATAATCTGTGGTGCTTTCCTCATCCATGTGTGGCGGGACGCGTATGTTGAAGCCTATGCCATGTATAGCATCGTGATAGTTTCTGCCGAAAAGCTCTATCACCAGTTTTCCCTCGGCATCGTGAAAGTCGGGGTGCCTGCAGCCCACGCTGAAAGTGCCGTCGTTGTGCTTCCAGGTGTTCAGCTCTTTTTTCATGAGCATCTTCCAGATGCTTTTTTCTGTCAGAGATACATTGTTTTGTTTCATTTCAAATCACCGGTCTAATCGTATGCGTCTTCTGATGAATCCTCGGAATCGTTTCCGTCGGCATCGTGGTCCCAGCCTACCCATTCTTCCCAGGAATCCCAGTCTTTGGTTTCTTCATCCATCTTCAATCAACTCCTGCAAATATAGTGTGTTTACCTTAATATATAAAGAAAATCCCGAACGATTCGGAAGAATAGCTATGATTATAAACTATTACGCCAATAAAATGGGCATGGAAGATGCACAGATAATCTTCGTAGGGGTAACTGAGGAGGCAGCAATCAAGTCATTTTTTACTCTGAAGGGAATCGACACAAAAAAAGTGATAGGCATCTATACCACTCGCTCGAAAAAGAATTGGGAACTCCTGAAAAAAATGATAAAGGAAACCCAACATAGTTTTCAGATAGATGAAAAGGAAGCTGATTTTAACGATATGAATTCAGTTGTGCAAGCAATTGGGTGGGCAAACAGCAAATACCGAGGAGTGCAAAAGACCGTCAATGTGACTGGATTGAGCAAAGAAGGCGTATTCGGGCTTCTCCTTTTTTACGCGTTTGATGAAGATGCTCAGCGAAGCAGTGAAATAGCCATGCTCCAGGTGAACGGAAAAAAGATAGTGTTCCCGCCGTCAATGATATTCACTCTTGCCTGTGAAACCAGGAAAAGAGGCACGAGAAGGCGACTCGGAATGATAATCCTTGAAACATTGCAGAACGCCAAGGGCGAAATGCCCCTCAAAGTGCTAACTAAGAAACTTGGAAAGTCAAAACCAACAATAATCGGATCCCTGAAAGTGCTGGAAGAAGACAAGCTGACAATGCGTGAAAAGAAAGGGAGAGAAGTGACAGTGAAATTGAATGAATTTGCGTATAGTTTGCTAGAGATGAAAAAAAA
>CAIOJS010000112.1 GCA_903858655.1 uncultured bacterium
ATCTCACAACAAAGGAAAAACATTTGCTGTCATCCTTTCAACCCTTTATGAGTTGGGGTATGACGTTGAATGGCAGGTGCTTAACAGTAAAAACTTCGGGGTACCACAAAACAGAGAAAGAGTGTTCATTGTCGGACATCTTAGAGAAAAACGCAGAGCAAAAATATTTCCTGTCACCGAAACTAACAAGGAAACTAATCTCTCAAATACGATTAGAACTGGCGGGCGTGGAAGTCTAACTAAAAAGCATGCGTGGGATTTGGTGCAGTTGGCGGGCGGGTCCCAAGGCTATCGTGTCTATGATCCCAAAGGATTATCGACAACATTGGCCAGTCAGGCGGGCGGTGTTGGGGCTAAAACAGGGCTGTACGCGATTCCTGTGCTGACTCCCGATCGTATTAACAAAAGGCAAAATGGTAGGCGAGTAAAAGGGAATAACGAACCGTCCTTCACTCTAACCGCACAAGATAAACATGGCGTATTTGATGGCATAAAAATTCGCAGACTAACACCAGTAGAGTGCGAAAGACTTCAAGGATTTCCTGACGGTTGGACGGCAGGAATAAGCGACACGGCGCGTTATAAGTGCCTTGGGAATGCTGTAACGGTCAACGTTGTGCGAGAAATCATACGCAGATTATTCCTTGAAAAATAAGGTTCGTTTCAAAATAACCACGAATAAGCCGGTATGAAAAAATCACCACTCCAAGAAGAAAAAATAAAAAGAGCAATTCGGGACATCTTAGTGGTTGACCCGCTTATTTCTATTACAAAACTTCAGGATGCACTCTTTGAAAAAGGATACAAAAGTGCCAATGCTAAGGTGCTTGATTGGCGTTACATTCAGAAACTCAAAAGCAAAGTACATCGTGGAACGGTAGAGCAAATTGATCGTACCAAAGTGAGTGAACGTGTTGCAGAAATGAAAGAGAGATATCGTCTCATGGTTGAACGGCTGATGCGAATAATTTATTACAACGATGAAATGAAAAAAGAGGGATTCAGCCCTCCAAGTATTCGCGAACAGATAAATGCAATCAATGCACTCGTGAGACTTGATGTGATGATCTTTAATTCAGAACTTGATGCCGGATTATTTGAGCGACATCTTGGAACTCTTGAAATAGAACAGCGCAATAGACCTCTACCGCCGGAACTGAAAGCGGTAATGCTCAAGGCATTCGTGAACTGGGGCATAGTTCCAAAAGAAATACTATCTCATGAACCAACAACCATCACAATTGAACCAAGTAAAACTAGAGTGGTGGAAAAGTGAATTCATTGACGATCACTCCACTCGTCGGACACTTGCAAAAACATTCACAGGATTTTGTCTCGTGTATCTTTCTCATTATCTTGATCGTGAACCTGCGTCATTTCATCCTGAACTTCTTACAACACTCGGTGACCATAATGAAAAAATGGTAGAGATTATTGGATTTCGTGGAAGTGCAAAAAGTACATTCGGTTCGCTTGCTCTTCCTTTGTGGGCAGCACTTGAGTATCCCGACTTTTACAATTTTATTATTCCAATTGCAGATACAGGAACTCAAGCAAGTCTCAACATTGCAAACATAAAAGAAGAACTAGAAAATAATCCACTCATCAAACAAGACTACGGTGAAATAAAAGGAAAGTTTGTTGTTGACTGGACACTTGAGAGTGAAGAAGAATGGCAAGCAAAAAATATGCTTCTTTCAAATGGTGTTCGCATTCTTGCTAGATCTCGAGGACAGAAAGTACGTGGACTTCGACATAAACAATTTCGTCCGAAGCTCGTAGTAGTGGATGATCCTGAAGATTTGGAATGGGTACGCACTAAAGAGAATCGAGATAAAACAGAGCGATGGCTAAGGGGTGAAGTAATTCCCGCCATAGACGAAACAACTGGTCGTCTCATTGTAATTGGAAACCAACTACATACCGATGCATTGATGGCACGATTAAAGCGCGATAAAACATTTAAGCAATTAAACTATCCTCTCGTAAAAAACGGAATAATTATGTGGCTTGCAAAATATCCTGATCAGAAAGCTCTTGATGCACAGAGAGATAAAGTGGGACTCAACGCATACCAACGTGAATATTTGTTGAAAGTAATTCCCGAAGAAGGTGCTGACGTGCATGAAGACTGGATCAAATACTACGACAAAATTCCTCCCGAAATTGAAAGCGGACTGAATGGTACAGGAATAGATCTCGCAATTTCAAAAAAAGAAACTGCCGACTATACATCAATGGTATCTGGTACATCATTTATAAAAGATGGTATGCCAAAAATATACATCAAGCCAAACCCGATCAATGCACGGCTTTCATTCCACGAAACCATTGAGACAACTAAAGCAATGGCAATCACAAATCCATTCGGAATATTTTTTGTTGAAGATGTGCAATACCAACGTGCGGCAATTGAAGAAATGGAACGCGCACTCTTACCGGTTATCGCAATGCGTGCCGGAACGGACAAGAGAGCAAGACTTCGAGCGATTGCAGTTTATATTCAAAATGGCACGATCGTTTTTCCAAGAAAAGGATGTGAAGATTTACTAATTCAACTTCTTGGATTCGGAGTAGAAGAACACGATGACCTCGTCGATGCATTCGTGTATCTCATCCTTGGACTAGTGCAACAAGGAATGCAAAATCCTGAAGTAGTAGGACTTATATGAATCAGCCACCACAAGTAATAAAATCAATTCCGCCTGAATGGGTAGAAATTATACGCTTGGCGAAGCAGATAAAGATGGGTGAAATTGTCCTTAAAATACAAGACAATAAAGTTATTCTTGTTGAATATACGATTAAAAGAAAAACCGACAGTCCTGATGACTTTGTAGCTTTTCCACTTTAGCTAGGCCTTGCGCTCTGAATTCCTTGCGCGCTACAATTAGTAAGTAATTTGATAATTTAGAGAACTAGTCTGACTTGATACCCAAGAGGACTTGTGACACGAATTCGTCTCGAAAGAGATTGACTCGTGTTGCAAGCCCTCTTTTTTATTTTTATGAACATATTTGATAAAGCATTAAACGTAATAGGTCTCACACGCAAAGCTATTTCATTATCGCTTGCTTCAGGAATCGCAGATGCAGATCCATTTTTAATATGGTCAAAGTCTAGAAAAGCATCTGTAGAAAAAGTGATGGATTTATATAACGGATGGGTGTACGGTTGCGTGCGCGCAATTGCTGAAGAGGTAGCAAAACAAAAATTCAGACTCTTTCAAGTTACGAAAGATGGAACTCACGAAGAAATATTTGATCATGAACTTCTTGATTTACTTGATGGAGTGAATCCATTTCAAACAGGCTACGATTTAAAATATCTAACATCATCACATTTGGAACTTGCAGGAAATTCATACTGGCTACTTGATGGAGTTAAAAGTGAGACAGATAAACCAACAGCAATATTTTTATTAAGTCCTCGATACACAAACCCAATTCCTGCAAAACTTCCTGAATTTTTGAAAGGATATAAATACTCACTGAATGGTGAGACACAAGAATTCAAACCATATCAAATACTTCACTTTAAATATCCTGATCCCAACGATCAATACCAAGGTATCGGAACGGTGCAAGCAATTATTGATTGGATCCAAACAGACAACTTCGCAAACGAAGTAAACATGAACTACTTCAAGAACGGTGCTCGTCTTGGAGGCTTACTGTCTTCAGAAAATGCGATCACCGATGCACAAATGAAAGTACTTCGTGCATCATTTGAAAATTTATATAAAGGTGCAGGTAATGCATACCGAGTAGCTGTCCTTCCGAAAGGTGTGAAGTATGACGAAGCAAGTAGCACACCAAAAGATATGGATTTCGCAAATATGCAAAGCGTTATGCGAGACAAGATCCTCGGTGGGTTCCGTGTGCCAAAAACAATTCTCGGAAGTTCGGAATCAGAAACAAATCGTGCGACTGCGGAAACATCA